>NZ_JBBFKU010000032.1:0-39710 GCF_037481895.1 Tenuifilum sp. | reverse complement strand
CAAACTTACAACTTGGGGTGAATCCTTCGGGAAATAGCCCCTATTTTTTTTAGTCGTTCAGTAGTGAAAAAAAATATATATATTTGATATTCTATAGTACTAACAAAAACATATTA
Source organism: Tenuifilum sp. (assembly GCF_037481895.1). Classification (NCBI taxonomy): domain Bacteria; kingdom Pseudomonadati; phylum Bacteroidota; class Bacteroidia; order Bacteroidales; family Tenuifilaceae; genus Tenuifilum; species Tenuifilum sp. The sequence continues at coordinate 39,594 of NZ_JBBFKU010000032.1, read as the reverse complement.
ATATATGGAAACCAGAGAAACTTTTATTAACATATTTGGTAAAGAAATTGACAATGCTATCAAGAGTCTTATTAACAACAAACCCATTGACGAGTGCGAAAACCTTAATAATAAAATTTATGATTCTAATTTTGAACTCAATGCCAAAGCTTTACCTATGTATTTTACTGGTAATCTTGAATCAAAAATTATTTTTGTTGAGTTAAACCCTGGCAATGGTCTGAATGTTGAAATAAAAGAGGATGGTATAGTTTTAGAAGATTTTCCTATGTGTGGTAGAATTATTAAAGATATTGATTCATATATAAATTACTTTCAAAATTTTGGTACCTGTAAAGTAGAGGACATTAAAAATAAAAATAAAAATAAAAGCATTCCAAAATTTGACAAACGACAACTTGCATTTTTCGAGGGTTTTGGATTGAATTTTTTAAAAGATAAAGAATTTAATTATAGCCTCGATGATATAGAAAATATAAGAAACAATAAACTTCAATTAGAAATTGTTCCATATCCTTCAAAAAAATTTAATTTTTCCAACTTTGATCAAGATTATATTAAAGAAAGATTTAATAAAATTTTCGATTTTATTTTAAAAACAAATGCTGAAATTATATTTATTACTGGAAACAAACAGCAAATAAAAAATGTAATTGATAATAAATCTATGAAAGTTGAATTTATGAAAAATAAAATTGAGTCAAATAATGTACAAAAAAATGTTAACATTGCAATAACAGAAATAAAAAATAAAAAATTAATTTTTATTCCAACATACAAGAGTAGATATATTCTAAGCTCTGAAAATCTATTATACGCTTATGGTGAATTATGCAAAAATGAGGCTAAAATTGGTGAAATATCATTATAATTGTAAACATCAATTAAAATGGGTTAAATAGGAAGAGTCATAATATTACACCTGAATTAAGTGCAGTATCTCAACATATCGATTGTATTGGGATGTTTCGCTACGCTTAACATGACAAAGTGAATGAGGGGGTCAATGCGTTGTCATTCCGAGCTAGTCGAGGAATCTCATTAAATCAAGGAATGAAGGTACAAAGAGATGCTTCGGCTAGCTCAGCATGACAAGGGAGCAGAAAGGAAGATAGGGTTTCTGGCATTCCGTGCAAGTCAAGGAATCTCGATATATTTAAGATTTAAGAACTCACTAGTTAGCACACGTCTTTAGACGCATATATACCCTGAAAGGGCAAATCACATTAGCCCTGGTTTTAACCCAGGGTATTGAGGTATTCAAATTATTTGGCGATGCACGTATTGTATATTCCAAAGAGCAATTCTGATGCGTTGCATCGCAACAGAAAAATCAGAACAAAGAGCGATTTACACGTTCTTTCTTGTCTTGATACAAGAAAGAACCAAAGAAAATCAAGGCTGAAAAGCCCGACCCGATGGGTACCCCGCGGGTGGAACTGCCACGCGATACTATTCGCCACTCCTACGGCGTGACTCATTTGGTATCGCTTACTAAGCCCAACGCAACGTTCCACCCACGACCCATTGCCGGTTCAGGCTTTTATGCCACTGCTTAAGTCATTCCATGCTGGTTTAGGAATTTTATCAATTAAAAGGGGAATGTAAGTAAAAAGAGATGCTTCGACCGGGCTCAGCATGGCAACTGTCTCAAGAATCGAGCAAAAGCAAGTATCACAGAGTTACACGGTGTTACACAGAGCGTGTGACGTGATACTCACGAGCAACGAAACACGATCAACGAACAACCATCACCCCTACCGGTTAATTTGGGTTAAAGAGTTGGGCAGGGGTATTTGCCCATTTACTGAATGTGCTATATTTGAGAAAAATCTATCGGTTTTGAGAAAGTGCTTCCTTCTGTTCTGGTTACTGGCAATAATTGCCGGTAATAGCAGCCTTAGAGCGCAGGTATTACTCCCGATGCCCGACTCGTTGCGCGTTATCAATTTCAGGGTTACGGATTACTACTCGCATGAGCCAATTGGGCTTGCCCATGTTATGAATATCACCCAGAAAAAGGGTTGTATCTCCGACCTGCTGGGATACTTTAGCATTCCTTTTAAGCTGGGCGATAGCCTTAGCATTACTGCTATAGGCTACCACACCAAGCATGTGCTGAACTGGGGACAGTTTAACAAGGATACCCTTTTTTACGAGCTAACCCTTACCCCAAAGGTTTACCAGATTGAAGAGGTTAAAATATCGCGCTTCAGCACCTACGACCGATTTCTACGCGAGTTTGCCAACCTAAAGCTGACAAAAACAAGGGTAACGGAGCAGCAGGAGGTAATACAGCTATACTTCCTTAAGATCACCAAGGGCTTAAACCTGCGTAACCTACCACAGCCAACCATGGGGTTAAGCTTTGGCAAGGACTGGTACCAGAAGCAAAACGAAAAGGTTGCCGAGGCCATAGAAAAGGATAGAAAAAAGCGCATAGCCGACCGAAAATTTAATGCGGGTATAGTTAGCAGCCTAACCGGTTTAACCGGAAATGAACTGCAGGAATTTATGGAATACCTGAAGTTCGACGAGAACTATATACTAACCTCAACCGATTACGAAATACGTGAACGGATACTTGATAGGTTCAAGGAATTTGAAACGATTAAAAAAGGAAAAAAATAACACCAAAAAGTAAACAGTATGGCAATGCAGGATGTAACCACTCCAAGCCATTTAGACATTGAGAATGCTTTTAACCTTATTGCGAAACACATAAATAGCACGCCGGTTCTAACATCCAGGAGTGTAAACACCATATTAGGGTGTAACGCTTACCTTAAATGCGAGAACTTTCAGCGGGTAGGAGCCTTTAAGTTCCGTGGGGCCACCCATGCAATTCTGCGTTTAGGTAGCGATGAGGCTCACAACGGTGTTATCACCCACAGCTCAGGCAACCATGCTGCAGCGTTGGCATTGGCTGCACGGCAAAGGGGAATACCGGCATACATTGTTATGCCTGAAAATGCTCCCGAAATCAAAAAGAAAGCTGTTGCAGGGTATGGTGGGATAATCACCTTTTGCCCCCCGACGCAAGCCGATAGGGAGCAAACCATGCTCCGCATAAAGTCCCAAACCGGAGCCAAATTCATTCACCCCTACGATAACTTTAACGTGGTGTGCGGACAAGGAACGGCAGCACTGGAACTTATGCAGCAGGAGCCTGAACTCGATATTGTTATTGCGCCTGTTGGGGGTGGAGGATTACTTAGCGGAACTGCCACATTTATCAAAGGTCGGTTCCCGCATGTTAAGGTTTATGGCGCTGAGCCAAAGAATGCCGACGATGCCTACCGCTCGCTCCGCGACCATACCATTTACCCCTCGGTAAAACCCCAAACCATAGCCGATGGGTTACTTACATCGCTTTCGCCCCTAACCTACACCATTCTAAGCCAGCACTGCGACGGTATACTCACTGTTTCAGAACAATCAATTATTGAGGCCATGCGCATGGTGTGGGAGCGTATGAAGATTATTATTGAGCCATCGTCGGCTGTGCCGGTGGCGGCTATCATGGAGAATGCTCAACTTTTCCGCAACAAACGTGTTGGCGTAATAATTTCAGGGGGTAATGTGGATTTAAACCATCTGCCCTGGCAGGGCTAACGGCTTCACTGTAGTTGCAGTTCAACAACAACCGGGAAATGGTCAGAGTACCTCAGTCGAGGACTTTGGTAAGTTACGGTTCGGAACTGTCTGCTCCGTAAGACATAATCGATTCGATACGAGGGCCACAGGCCGCTGAAGGTTACCACAACCCCGCTTCCTGCATCTTTAAATGTATCGTGTAGGGAAGCCGTTAGGGTGTGATAGGTGTACGATACGGGCGAATCGTTAAAATCGCCGCAAATAATAATGGGATAACGGCAAGTACGCATGTGTTCAACCACCATATTCACCTGGCGGGCCCGCTTTGTAAAGGCAACGCCTAATCGGCTGAGTAAATCCTTTAGCTCATCGTAGTTCTTGCTATCGAGCTTAAACTCATTACGAAGCAAAAAGTTAAAGTTACGCTCCTTTAACCGGGTTGATTGCAGATGAAGGTTGTAAACCCTAATGGTATCGGTTCCCTTAACTATATCGGCATACATACATGCGTTAAAAGAATTAGGAAACGATATTTCGCCCACACTCACAACAGGTTGATTGGTTAAAATGGCCAAGCCGTAAGCCGACGATGGCCGCCTAAGTATGAACGAGGAATAAACCTTCATCCCTGACAGCTGCTCAACATCAAGATGGCTCAGCTTGCCCTCCCTAAGGTAAAACTCCTGCAGGCAAACCACATCAAAGTCGTTGTCCTTAATATGAGTTAGTATATCGGAATATGAGGGTTTTAGCTTTGACCACGAGTAAAGCCTGAAAAGGTTTACATTGTAAGTCATCACCCTTAAATCAGGATTGGAACCCTTTGCTGTACTCCCATACGGAAAGCGAATAAAGCCATTGAAATGGCTAACGCCAAGCAGAATGGCTGCAAATGAAATGAAAACTAACTTTCGCCAACGAAAAATCCAGTAAAAAAGAAAAAGTAGGTTTACTATCAGTAAGAAAGGGTAAAGCAATCCGTATAGCGCAGCAAACCAAAAATCTTCAGGGTTAATGTAAACGCTCACATAGGTAAGCACCAGCAAGAGGGCAAAAAGTACATTTACCCCCACCAAAATCCGATGGATTAGCCTTACAATGAGCATCAATTAATGTTCCTGTTATTGGCCTTAAACAGAATATCCTTTTCCTCCTTGGTTAAGCTATCGTAGCCGGAGCGGGCTATCTTATCGAGGATATCATCTATCTGTTTTTGCTTTTGTGCTTTACGGTAGTTGTAGTCGTAATCGGCATTATGGCTGCGGTAAGTTACCTTCATTCGGTTCCGTTTTGGAAACCTAATGCTGCTAATGCTGTAAAATGGCTTAGCCAAATCGGTTCCCCTACGCAGAGCAACAACGTAGAGGAAGCCAAACAGGGCGCCACCAAGGTGCGCAATATGCCCTCCAGCGTTGGAAACAGGGATGCTAATGATATCGATGACAACGGTGGCAAGGGCAAGGTACTTGAGCCTTACGGCACCAAGAAAAAGCAGGTAAACAGTAAAGTTGGGCTGAAGTGTTGCCACTGCAATAACCACGGCTAGCACCGAAGCCGATGCGCCTAAGGCTAACGATACCTCAGCATAGCCTTTAAATGGAGGTAATAAGTTGAACGCTAAAATGTATAGTAAAGCCCCACTGATACCGCCAAGCAGGTAAACCCATGTGAACTGCCTCTGGGCAAAGAATTGCAGAAACAACTGGCCAAACCAGTAAAGCCATAGCAGGTTAAAGAGAATATGCAAAAAATCCTCATGGTAAAACATGTAGGTTACAATAGTCCATGGGCGAACCATGAGCGATTGAAGGTTGGCCGGCACTGCCATAAAACCTGTTATCCAGCCCGAAGAACTTGCAGAGAGGAAAAGGAAAACCCTTAGCAATCCAAAAAGTAAAAATACACCAAGGTTGATATAGATAAGCCGGGTAAGGTTGCTACCCAGCCGAAACGAACTCTTAATCTCATCCCAAATAGTCATAACACAAAAATGTTTAACCGTTCAAAAAAACGAGCTTTAAAGGTATTAGTAAAGTTAACCGATTTTTGGCTAAATATCAACACTAATAAAAAACATCGGTGCGTCTTTGCCAAAGTTTGATGAGAATAAAGCCAAAAATCATACCACCCAGGTGAGCAAAGTGGGCAATACTACTCCCGGGTTGGGTTAAACCCAGGTATAGCTCCAAACCGCCGTAAATAATTACCATCCACTTAGCCTTAATTGGGATAGGCGGGAAAAGTAACATCAGTATAGTGTTTGGGAACAGAACCCCAAAGGCAAGCAGCACACCGTAAACTGCACCCGATGCTCCAACAGTTGGTATGCCCTGCTGCAGTGCAATCAGTTGACGGGTATACTCAGCAGCCTGATCTGCATAAACCGGGCTGTTTGGGAACAAGTACCATTTATCCAGAAACTGGGCATAAACCTGATCGTAGTACTCAGGAAAATGGCGGGTAACAAATGCAGCAAAAGCATCGGGCGACGGGGTGTTTAGCATGGCCATAGCATCGTTCTGGATAGCTGAAATGTGGAGGTAGTTAACCAAAAGATGTATGGTTACAGCCCCTAGGCCGGTTACCATGTAGTAGATAAAAAAGCGGCGGCTACCCCAAACCTGTTCCAGGATTCGACCGAACATCCAAAGGGCAAACATGTTGAAGAAGAGGTGAAATAACCCTCCATGCATGAACATGTGGGTAACAATCTGGTAAGGGCGAAAGTTGGGTGAGCCCGGGGGATAAACACCAAGAATGCGATTTAAATCAATTCCAAACGTGCTCGCCATTACCCAGGTTACTACCAGCATTACCACGTTAATCATAATTAGGTTCATCACCACAGGGGGCGTTGAGCTAAAAATATTTCTGTTTCCGAATATCATCTTATTAGTGTTATGAATTGAGTTAACATTAGTAATCAGAAATTGTTTAGGGGTTACTTAAACCGGCTGTCAATATCGTCCAATTCAAGTATTACAATAATCTTTTTCCCATCGGGGGTAAGGTTTGGTTCATGGCATGCAAAAAGCTTATCAACTATCTCCTGCATTTCAAACTGACTCAACTGTTTACCGTATCCAATAGCCGATGCTTTGGCCATGGTAAGCGCAATGCGATGTTTAGCATCGTCGAACGGGAGGGCTTGGTTCTCGTGCATAATGGCAAGCAGGTTTTCAACCAGCTTTGCGGGATCGGTAACCGATGAGCTAACCGGCATGCTATTCACGCTTATTGTGTTGTGGTTTAGGTTGCTGATTTCCATACCCAAACGCGACAGCTCATCGGCCTTGCTCATCAGCAGCTCAAAGTCGGCAGGTAGCAGCTCGATGGCCTGTGGAAACAGCTCGCGCTGTTTCAGGTTTATATCGGCTTGCATGCCGCTTATATACTGCTCGTAAAGTATGCGCTCATGAGCGCGTTTCTGATCAATCACCATCAGCCCCGACTTTACAGTGGTAAGTATGTACTTGCCCTTGAACTGGTAAAAACGGTTGGTGTTTTCGGGAGCTTTACTCAGCATCCCTTCCGATTCAAAGGTTTCGATTCGGGTTTGAATGGGGGTTGGATCCTGGAGTAAATCGGTAAAAAGTTGCTCCCAGCCGGTTGCCGATTCACGCGATTTATCAGCACTATGAGGCTTACGAACATTCCTGTTATGCTCATCGAAAGGGTTGTAGGAGGGGTCAACGTCAATGGTGGGAAAAGTTACCGGTGCATTCTTGGGAAGGTATGGGATATCGAATCCTGGAGCAGAATCAAAATCGATTGGGGGCACCACAGAGAATTTTCCGAGCGATTCCCGTACAGCAGCATGTAATATCTGCCAGATCATTCGCTCGTCCTCAAACTTAATTTCGGTTTTTGTGGGGTGTATGTTAACATCAATGGACTGCGGATCGATATCAAAATAAATGAAATATGAGGGGTAGGTATCGGGTGGCAGTAAGCGGTTATATGCGTTCATCACAGCCTTGTGCAGGAAAGGGTTCTTCATGAAACGGCCATTCACAAAAAAGAACTGTTCGCCTGCAGTTTTCTTAGCCCCTTCGGGCTTACCTATATAACCACCAATATTAACTATTGATGTTTGCGTGGAGCAATCCACAAGGTGTTGGTTTATGGTCTTGCCAAACAGGCCAATAATCCTTTGCTTCAATCCCGATGCTGGCAGCCTGTAGAGTTCTGAACCGTTGTGGCTCAAACTGAAAGCCACTTCGGGGTAAGCCAATGCGACCCTCTGAAACTCGGTTATAATATGCTTAAGCTCCACGGAATCGCTTTTAAGGAACTTGCGCCTTGCCGGAACATTGAAAAAGAGATTTTTAACCGCAATTTGGGTGCCGGTAGAACAGGCCACCGGTTGCTGGCTAACCAGTTCCGAAGCCGAAATGTTAACCTCCGTTCCAACCTCATCAACAGCCCGGCGGGTTCGCAGCTCAACCTCGGCAACAGCAGCAATGGATGCCAGTGCCTCGCCCCTAAAACCCATGGTTCGGATGTTAAAGAGGTCGGCTGCCTCGCGAATCTTGGAGGTGGCATGGCGCTCAAAGCAAAGCCTTGCGTCGGTTTCGCTCATTCCCACCCCATCGTCAATCACCTGAATTAAACTTTTACCACCCTCCCTGACAATTAGGTTGATATTACGAGCCCCAGCATCGATGGAGTTTTCCATGAGTTCCTTAACCACCGAGGCTGGACGCTGAACCACCTCGCCCGCAGCAATCTGATTGGCAATGGAATCGGGTAACAGTTGAATTACATCGGCCATACTAGCGGAAAAATACGAAGTAACTGATTAGCAGAAGAACTATAATGATAATCAATAACCTGATATTCGACTGCCTACTCGAGGGTCTACTAATCTTTCGTGCGCGTTGAAACTGCCCCCTAATGCTTGGCACAAAAGGTTTATCCTTGTCGGTGAGCCCTAATTCCTTTCGAACTCGTTCCTCGCGCTCACGCATCTCCTCCTTTTGCTCATTGTAGTATATAGGTTTATACCTAAAACCCTTGGGCTTTGGTATACTAAAAAACTTGAATCCTGCCATGACTTGCATCTCCTTTTAGAATTACAAAGTTAGCCATTTATCATTATGCTTCAATTTTTTATCAACACCACACTTGACCATTTAATCAAATATCGTAAATTACAATGCTTTATAAAAATGTTAAACTGAAGTTTCATGAACTAAAAACTCAACTGGGCTGATAAAAATGGGGAGATGGTACTTTTAAAGGAATGAGACGGAATGATCGGAATGATCGGAATGATCGGAATAAGAAGAAGTTAGAGGAAGTTAGAGGAAACCTGAGTGCGTTAAACGTGAACCGAGAAGCGTTAAACGTGTGACTTTGGGGCGGAATGATCGGAATGATCGGAATGATCGGAATGATCGGAATATGATGATGTTGAGGAAGTTTGAAGAAGTTAGAGGAAACTTGAGTGCGTTAAACGTGAACCGTGAAACGTTAAACGAGTGACTTTGAGTCGGAATGATTAGATTTTTCAACTGGCGAATATGGGTTATAGAAACATAAAACTGATTGCATTGCGTTATAGTTAAAGAAAAACACTATTAAATGAGAATGATAGTTAAAATTGGAGTAAAAACTAGCATATGGGTTGTTTTTATTACATCCCTCACGTGCTGCACAAAAAACATTGAACCTTTACCCGATACGGTTAGCTTTGCTCCTTCAATTTCCTTGCCGGTTGGTGAGGGTGAATTTAATCTCAGTAAATCGCTTGAAACCCTTGGCGTACCAGTTGTAAACCTGACCGAGAATGTCCCTGACTGGGCAAAACACAACTATGTTTACATACAGGATACCTTTGCAATTAACCTTAATGAGGTTTACAATCAGTCCGATCTGATTAGCTACATAATGATACGCGTAAACATTTGGAACGAGTTTCCACTACAAGGGAATGCCCAAATATGGATACTTGACAGCGGCCAAAATAAGTTAGACTCACTGTTTGCACAGCCGGCCAGTGTTCCTGCAGCCGAGATATACTCAAATGGCAACGTGGTGGGCACCAAGTTTGAATCGTATAAGGTTGATTTTGACCAAAACCGTATCGACTTATGGCAAAACGCGTCCACAGCTGTGGTTAGGGCCGGATTGGTAATTACTGAAGAAGGAGTTACTGAGCAGAATATCCAATATTTTGACCGTTACAAGCTAAAAGTACAGCTGGCTGCACGTGTCGATTTCAAAACTATCAAAAATAACTAGGGTATGCTATTGCGATTTACCACTCTCACCGCTTTATTTTTTGCTTATACATTGGCATGTGCACAGCAAAGCAATTCGCTTTTCTTTATGCATCGCATACCGCAATCGAACCTAATAAACCCAGCAGTTCAGATTGATTGTCCGGTATATGTGGGTGTGCCATTCCTTTCTTCGTTACACCTAAACCTGAACTCTACCGGTTTTTCCTATAACGATATTGCAAACGGAACAGGTACCATTAACTTTCCTGCCCTTGTTGGGCAAATGCATAGCTGGGACTACCTATCGGAGGAACTCCACTACACACCCGTTTCGTTCGGATTTATGTACGACAACGACCAGTACTTTAACTTTGCCTGGACTGAGCGGGTGGAGAGTAAGCTATTTGTATCGAAACGTTTGATGTCGCTTTTTGCTAACGGGAATACGCAGTACGTGGGCAATGGGCTAATAACCTCCAATCCCGGCCTAAACAGTTTTTACTACAGGGAGTTTTCATTTGGCTACTCCACCCGATTACGTGGCGATGTGCTTGTTGGCGCCCATGCTAAAATCCTGTTCGGTCTTGCAGGCCTTTACACCAAAAGGAATAGCGTTGATATTGAGATAGATGCCTTAACCCACAATATTGATGCCCGTTGGAATCCACAGGTAAACGTAGCTTACCCCTTAGGGGTAACTACCGATGCTGCAGGGAATGTTACCGGAGTTAGCGCAGGGGCATTTAGCCCATTGCCATTCTTCCTTAACTTCAGCAATCCGGGGCTTGCATTCGACTTGGGCTTTGTAAAGCCCAACGACCCTATTACATGGAGTGGTAGCATTCTGGACTTAGGATTTATATGGTGGCTCAAAAGCACCTCGCGCTTTACCAACGATGGCCATTTTGTTTACCGTGGTGCCACCCCTGCCGACCTTACCAACCCCGATGCCTATATCGACATGCTTGCCGATTCCATAAACAATCAGGTTCAATTCCAGCACTCAAACGGTAGCTTTGTGTCATTTTTAAACCCTAAAGCCTATTTTGGAGGCACTTACGCATTTACCCCACAACTACTTGCGGGTGCACATGTAAGAACCGAGTGGTATCCGGGCAGGCCTGTGGTAGGACTGACCCTATCGGCCATTGCTATGGCCAAGAAAGGTTCATCGGTTTCATTAACCTACTCTGTGATGAACGGCTCTTTTGCCAACATTGGAGCCGCTATTAACCTTGGGGGTGAAAGCTTTCAGTTTTACATTCTTACCGATAACCTGCTTGCCCCATTCTACCCGGAAAGGGTACGAAATGCAAACCTAAGGTTTGGCTTTAACCTGTTCTGGGGTTGTAAGCAAAAAAAGAAAAAGTTAAGCATTCCGGAATCGAGCGGTGGTGGTTGTTTCTGGACATGGGGTTTGGACCAGAAACGAAAGCAGCATGGGGTAAAGTAAAAGAGTAAATAGAACTGGAATTTTAGGCATTATCACCAGTAAACAATACTAGAACATACAGCTTAACTCTGGTTTAATACCTATAATTAGCATATCGTCAACCTGCTCAAGGTTACCCATCCAATCGTTAATGGCTTTTTCAATATTAGTCCTTTGCAATTCGATAGGCTTCATATAGTTACTCAAAAGAAGGTGTCTAAACCTGCGGTATTTGAACTTCTTACCCTCCGGGCCTCCAAACTGATCGACAATTCCATCGGTAAACATGTAAATTGTGTCGTTTGGTTGGATTGGTATGTAGTAGCTGCTGAACTGACTGTGCCCTAGCTCATTTGCCATACCCACGGAGTACCTGTCGCCCTTGATCTCCATTAGCTTTCCATCGCGAACCAGGAAAAGGTTAGAAAAGGCGCCAGCAAACTGCAACATGTTATACTCCTTGTCGATAACACAGAACGATACATCCATACCATCCTTAACTTTTACACCCTCAGCACTATCAAAACTACTGGTAGCAAATGTGTTATGAATGGCCACGCTAAGCCTGTTAAGTATTTCGGCAGCATCGTCAACGCCTTCAACGTTGGTGATATTTCTAAGCAACTCAATACCGATGATTGACATGAACGCCCCAGGAACGCCGTGACCAGTACAGTCGACCACAGCAATAAAGGTTTTGTTACGGGTTTCGTTCACCCAGTAGAAATCACCGCTAACAATATCCTTAGGTTTAAAAATCACAAACGATTCAGGTACAAATTCCTTAAATCGGCTAATGGAAGGAAGCATCGATTCCTGAATACGTTTTGCGTAGTTAATACTATCGGTGATATTCTTATTCTTAAAGGCCAACTCGTCTTTCTGCAACCTAAGTTCCTCAAGCACAGTTTCACGTTCATGGAGTAAGCGGTTAATTTCACGCAAATGCTTATTTCTACGAATGGCCCATACTAAGAGAGAAATCAGTACAATAACCCCATAAATCCACTTGGCAATCCGCGATCGCCACCAAGGCGCAACAGCACGAATCCTTAGCGATTTATATTCTGTTGTCCAAACCTGATCGCTATTGGAACCCATAATTCTTAACTCGTAGTCGCCTTCAGAAAGGTTTGAAAAAGTAATTTTGTTAGTATTTCCCAGCTCAACCCAACGGCTATCGTGACCAACAAGCTGATAGCGGTACGAATTCTTGTTGGGTTGAACAAAATCAAGGGCTGCAATTGTGAAGGTTAAGTTGCTAAAATCATCAGGTATCCTTAGGAACTTAAGCTGATACGGGATTATTTCGGTGTTGCCCGACTTACTGTACACCTGAATGTGAGTAATACAAACATTTGGAACAACCTTATTGGTAGGAATTGAATCGGGATGGAATACGTTAACACCGTCGATACTCCCAAAGTACATCCTCCCTTTACTATTCTTAAACGATGCGTTTATGTTTAGCTCATTGCTAAAAAGCCCATCGGAGTTATTGAAAACCTTAACCAAATTGGAAAGAGGATTATACAGAACCAATCCCTTATTGGTGCTAATCCAGAATCGGCCACGATCATCCTCCAGAATATCGTTTATAAGCCTGATATTAATATCGGGTAGTACAACCGAATGCAGAACATTTTTTCCTTTTGGGTTAATCCAGAATAAACCACTGGTAGTACCAACCCAAACTGTTTCGTTCTTGGCAATGTAAAGGCAAAGCACTTCGAAAGGCAACCTACTTTTATTGCCAATGAATGAGAATTTTTCAATGGTTCTCAAATCGGCTGATATTCTGCAAAGTCCTGAAATTGTTGCCACCCAAACGTTAGCATTTTTGTCGGCAACCACATCGTAAACCTCATTTCCCGGTAACGAAAGGGAATCACCCCTTCTGGCATAGAAACTTATGAGATTTCCACCTTTCAAGCAATGCAATCCCTGCCGGGTGGCAAACCAAACTCTATCCTGTAAATCCTCAGTTATGGAGTAAACCCTGTTGTTCTTAAACAGATCGCCAACATACACATTGTTCCTCTCAAAAAAGTCGACAAACTGCCTCGATGAAGGAAGATATTGAAAAACCCCATTGCGTGTGCCTACAAGTACCCTACCATCGCGTGTTTGGTAAAGGGAATGAATAAAATCATTAGGAATGTAGTTGCCTCCTCCCGACCAGTAATGTCGGTTTTCACCAGTTGTGGGGTTGAAGATATGCAAACCGCTACCCCATGTTCCAACCCAAATATTACCGTCAGTGCTTTCAATTACCGATGCTGCAACGTTGTTTGAGAATAGGTTCCGCCCGTTTGGATCCTTACTGTACCCACCAATACGGTGCTCAAAGGGGTTTACCTTAACCAGCCCGGTTTGCGAACCAATCCACAGTACTCCCGTCCTATCGCGAAGCACCGTTGATACATTTAAAATATTTACGGGTAAATTATTGCTATAAATGCTATTGTACTTAATAAATGTACCGTTTGGAAGTAACTTACCCAATCCTCCCACGCTCCCAACCCAAAGGGAGGAATCGTTATCATAACCCAGGAACTGAATTCCAGTAGTCAACGATTTGTTGGAAGGGTCGTTAAGCGTAAGGATTACTCTACGAAATTTCTGTGTAAGAAAGTCAAACTCATTTATCCCCTTATCGGTACCAATTAGCAATTTCCCGCTTAAACCCTCAGTAATAGCATTAACCCTATTACCCCAAATGGAATTTGGATTAGCTGGATCTTCGGAGTACCTTTTAAAAACTAGACGTTCTTTATCGAAATAGAATAGTCCGTCCTTAGAGCCAACCCAAAGTCGTTCGTTTGAATCCTCAAAAATCGGCGACAAATCGGATGTTTGTGATATGTTAAAAATATCGTTGAAATGCGGGAATCGGGTAAAATCGTCGGTTGTTGGGTTGTATAAATGTAAGGCATCAATGGTTTTTACCCAAATCCTATTACTCCGGTCGCGGTACACCCTAAGTATCATATTGGACGACAGCGACCTTGGGTTATTTGCTTCATTGTAGTAAACCTTAACCTTTCCTGTTTTTCGGTTAAACCTATTAAGCCCACTTCGGGTTGCTATCCAAAGCTCACCATTTATTCCCTCAACCAAATGATTCACGTAGTTATTGGAGAGCGAAAGGCTATCGTAGGGGTTGTTGTTAAAAACCACAAAATCGTAACCATCGTAACGGCATAAACCATCCTGGGTGCCTATCCACAGGAAGCCTAAGGAATCCTGAATTAAAGCATTTACAAACGATTGGGGCAAACCATTATCGGAGTTAAACAGGGTAACATTTACCCTTTGAGCAAAAACCGATGATGTTGCAGCCAGCAAAAGAGCTGCAACGCAACTAGGCAGTAATTTTTTATATATTCTAAACAACCCCATGGTTTAGGCTAAGGTACAAAAAAGTTATTGAATTCGCATTACTGCATCATCGGTTTGGTTCAGATTAAAGAACTTAAGCGATGGCGATTCAATGAATTCACCTATATCGAGCCAATGCCACATTTGATCAACCCTTTCAATGGTTTCGCCATCCATGGTAACAATGTTCGGCCAAAGCCTTGGAAAGTTATCGGTAGGATAGGCCTTTCGGGTTCCATCAATCAAAATCAAGTTACTTCCGTTAACCCGAGTAATTGATAAATCGCGTGAGGGATCGATATTGCCCGACAAAAACCAGAGCACCAGCGAAAGGTCATCAATTTGATTTTCCAAATCAACAAGAACTAAAGCAAACAAATCCTGAAAGATAGGCTGTAATGTGAGCTCCTGCTTAAACAACTGCCAATCCTCTATCTCCTTTTTCCTTACCGAGGCTACCAGAATAGGTATGTCCTTTTCAATAAGTGTCAGGTTTAAGGCAACTAAATGATTTGAAAATGCTAGGGTACTTGATTTAATATCATCGATATTCCCACTGTAACCAGCTTCTCTGTAATTCAGCGCGGTAGCATCGATAAATAGCTTGCTACCAAAAGCAAACTGATTTGATGAATGGTCAAGCACATCCAGTGGACCTTTCCCGAAAAACAAGTCGGCTTGAGGGTTTACAGTCCTACATATATGGTTAAGCATTTGGTAACCATCGGTAAGATTGATGTTATTTGGGAAAGCAACAAGCACCTTGTTGAACATCATTTGTCCTGCACCCCAAAGTGCGTTCATTACACGGTAAGCCTGTCCCTGAAACTCATCCTTTATTTTAACCAGGGCAATGTTATGGGCAACCCCTTCGGTAGGCAGTACCATATCCGTTAGCTCAGGCAGGAGGGTTCGGCGTATTGGTTCAAGAAAGATACGTTCGGTTGCCTTGGCTATATAAGCATCTTCCATTGGAGGAACCCCAACTATGGTGGCCGGGTAAACGGCATCGGCGCGATGGGTAATGCAGGTCACCTTGAAGCGTGGGTACCAATCGGCCAGGGAGTAAAAACCGGTGTGATCGCCAAAAGGGCCCTCCCATGCTGGTTCCTCGGAAGGATCAACATAGCCTTCAATTACAAAGTCAACATCCTCGGGTACTTCAATATCAACCGTTAGGCACTTAACCAGCCTTACCCGTTTTTTACGTAAAAAACCGGCAAGAATGTACTCATCCACATTCTCGGGCATTGGGGCAGTAGCTGCATAGGTATAGGCCGGGTCGCCACCAAGAGTGACTGCAACAGGCATTAGCTTGCCTAAGCGCTTATACTCCTCAAAATGCTTAGCGCCAGTTTTATGCTTGTGCCAGTGCATGCCTGTATGTGAGGAGTCGAAAATTTGCATACGGTACATCCCAACATTCCGAGTTCCAGTATTGGGATCAACGGTGTGTACCATGGGCAGGGTGATAAACCTACCCCCATCGTGTGGCCAACATTTAAGAACGGGCAGCATGTCAAGATGGGGGTTGTAATGGACAACCTGCTGGCAAATGCCCTTACCGGTCCGGCTTGCTGGCATCCACGATGCCACCCGGGTAAGTTCGGGTAATGCCGAGAGTTTAGACCATAGGCTGCTCCTTGGCCGTGTAAACTGTTCAAGCAGCCTACCCACATCGTCGCGCAATGCCTCCAAGTTATTAGTTCCAAGAGCCAGGCATATTCTTCTCTCGGAACCCAAGGCATTGGTAAGCACAGGAAAATTGGTGCCAGTATTCTCAAATAGAAGAGCTTTCCCTCCACCAGGTAGCTTTGAATGCCTATCGGTAATTTCGGTTATTTCCAGAACGGGATCAACAAAACGTTTCACCCTCAGTAGTTCACCGTTTTGCTCGAGAACATCAATAAAATGACTAAGCGACTTGTAGGCCATGCCGGAACTATTTAGCCCCTAAAAATAAAAAAAGGCTTCAGATAATACTTCCGAAGCCTTTGAAAAGTTACAAAAACCGAACTATTTTTTGATGTACTTGAAGTTCTTACCTGGGTAAATAGCTGCATCGCCAAGCATTTCCTCAATACGTATAAGCTGGTTATACTTAGCAATCCTATCGGAACGTGAAGCAGATCCGGTTTTGATAAGACCAGTGTTTAAGGCCACAGCCAGGTGGGCAATGGTAGTATCCTCGGTTTCACCTGAGCGGTGGCTCATAATTGAGGTCATGGAGTGAACGTCGGCTAAACGAACGGCATTGATTGTCTCTGTCAATGTACCAATCTGGTTAACCTTAATAAGAATACTGTTACCTACGCCGGTATCGATACCCTTCTGCAAGCGGTTCACGTTGGTTACGAAAAGATCATCGCCTACAAGCTGAATCCTATTGCCTAAGGTTTGGGTGATAAGCTTCCAGCCATCCCAGTCGTCCTCGGCCATACCATCCTCAATGGAAATGATTGGGTACTTGTCAACCCAGTTCTTCCAGTAATCAACCATTTGAGCAGGGGTTAGCTTCTCGCCAGTTGATTTATGCAGGTGGTAAACCTTTTCCTCGGGCAGGTAGTACTCGGACGAAGCGGGGTCGAGAGCGATGTAAATATCCTCGCCCGGACGGTATCCGGCATTTTCAATGGCCTGTAGTATAACGGTGATAGCCTCTTCGTTCGATTTCAGGTTAGGAGCAAATCCACCCTCATCGCCAACGTTGGTTGAGTATCCAAGCTTTTTGAGAACAGATTTCAGGTTGTGGAAAACCTCAGCACCCATACGGATAGCCTCGGTAAAGGAGTTGGCGCCAACGGGCATAATCATAAACTCCTGGAAATCGATACTATTATCGGCGTGCGAACCTCCGTTTAGGATATTCATCATGGGAATAGGAAGGGTACGAGCATTAACGCCACCCACGTAACGGTAAAGGGGCTGGTTGGTAAGCTGAGCTGCGGCATGGGCAACAGCTAGTGAAACACCAAGAATAGCATTGGCGCCAAGGTTACCCTTATTGGGGGTGCCATCGAGCTTAATCATGGTTTCATCTATTAGTTGTTGGTCAAGAACATTCATGCCAACAATCTCATCGGCTATTATTGTGTTCACATTGTTAACAGCCTTGAGTACGCCCTTGCCAAGGTAACGACCCTTGTCACCATCGCGAAGCTCAACGGCCTCATGAACGCCGGTTGAAGCACCACTTGGAACAGCAGCACGGCCAAAGTATCCACTCTCAGTAATCACATCCACCTCAACGGTTGGATTGCCCCTGGAATCGAGAATTTCACGGGCATGAACGCTTACAATTTGTCCCATAGTTTGTTGTAGTTTTAAGTAAAGTTAGATAAAAAAAGGGATTAAGCCAAAAGCTCATCCCTAAATCAGTATTGTTAAACTGGTATTACTCAGCCTTTTCGTCAGTTGAAGTAGCATTTTCGCTATCCTGATTTTCCGATTTTGGTTCTTCAGCAACTACGTTAGCGCTACCGGTTTCAGCTTTTTTAGCTTTTGAGCCGGCCCTACGGGTTTTCTTGGCTGCAGGCTTAGCTGTTTCCTTCACGTAAGTAGTATTGAAGTCAACCAGCTCGATAATACACATATCGGCAGCGTCCCCAATACGGGTACCAGTTTTAAGAATACGGGTATAACCGCCGGGGCGATCGCCAATTTTCTGAGCCACCTCACGGAAAAGTTCAGTTACTGCCTGCTTGTTTTGAAGATGGCTGAAAACTACACGGCGCTGATGTGTAGAATCGTCCTTGCTCCGGGTAATCAGTGGCTCAACATAAGAGCGTAAAGCTTTAGCTTTTGCTACAGTAGTGGTGATACGCTTGTGCAGTATCAACGACGATGCCATATTCGATAGCATTGCCTTACGGTGAGCGCTCTTACGGCCTAAATGGTTAAATTTTTTGTTATGTCTCATCGTAATTAATCCTTATCCAATTTATACTTTGATACATCCATGCCAAACGAGAGGTTCAGGCTATCGAGCAAGTCCTCAAGTTCGGTGAGCGATTTTTTACCGAAGTTACGGAACTTGAGTAGGTCGTTCTTATTGTAACGAACCAGCTCGCCAAGGGTTTCCACATCGGCAGCCTTGAGGCAGTTCAATGCGCGAACTGACAGGTCAAGGTCAACCAGCTTTTGCTTCAGCAGCTGGCGCATGTGGAGGATTTCCTCATCGAATTCCTCAGTTTCAAACTTATCCTCGGTCTCCAGGGTAATCTTTTCATCGGAGAATAGCATGAAGTGGTAAATCAGAATCTTAGCAGCCTCCTTCAGTGCATCCTTCGGATGAATAGAGCCATCGGTACTGATCTCGATGATAAGCTTTTCGTAGTCGGTTTTCTGCTCTACGCGGTAGTTTTCAATCGAGTACTTAACATTACGGATAGGAGTGTGAATGGAGTCAATGGGTATGATACCAAACTCAGCATCTTCAGGCTTGTTTTCCTCAGCGGGAACATATCCCCTACCCTTGCTGATGTTAACCTCAATCTCAATCTTAACATCAGGCTCCATTCGACAGATAACCAGTTCAGGGTTAAGCACCTTGAATCCTGAAAGGAAGTTGGACAGGTAGCCAGCCTTAAACTCGTTCTGCCCCGTAATTGTTATGGTAACCTTCTCGTTGTCAACACCGTCAACTATTCGTTTAAAGCGAACCTGCTTCAGGTTGAGAACTATCTCGGTTACGTCTTCCATTACACCGGGTATAGTTGAAAACTCGTGGTCAACGCCACGTATTTTAATCCAGGTAATGGCATAACCTTCGAGCGAAGATAGCAGAATACGCCTTAACGCATTTCCCACCGTGATACCATAGCCTGGCTCAAGAGGACGAAACTCGAACTTACCGAAGTTATCGGTAGATTCAAGCATGATAACCTTATCGGGTTTTTGGAATGCCAGTATTGCCATATGGTACAGGTTTTATTACTTAGAGTAAAGTTCAACAATTAATTGCTCCTTGATATTCTCAGGTATTTCCGAACGCTCAGGTACGTTCATGAATTTGCCTTCCATTTTATCGTTATTCCACTCCAGCCATGAGTACTTGATGTGACGGTTTGACTGAAGGGAATCGGTAATAGCCTCGAGTGTTTTTGAGCGTTCACGAACGCCAACAATATCACCGGGACGTAACCTGAATGAGGGTACGTTTACAACCTTACCGTTTACAACAATGTGCTTATGCAACACAAGCTGACGGGCAGCTGCACGTGAAGGAGCAATACCCAAACGGTATACAACGTTATCGAGACGCGACTCGAGCAGCTGAAGCAGAATTTCACCGGTGATACCCTTGCTGCGAGCAGCTTGCTTAAATAGGTTAGCAAACTGACGCTCAAGTAGGCCATAGGTGTACTTAGCTTTTTGTTTCTCGAGCAGCTGGGTTCCGTACTCCGAAACCTTTTTGCGTTTCTTCATTAAGCCGTGAACCCCGGGAGGATAGTTCTTCTTCTCGAAGTACTTATCCGGCCCATAGATGGGCTCTCCGAATTTACGGGCAATCTTGGTTGTTGGTCCAGTATATCTTGCCATTATTTTGTAATTTTATTGATTCGTACTAAAATGGTTATACCCTACGACGTTTAGGAGGGCGGCAGCCATTGTGTGGTAGTGGAGTAACATCAACAATCTCAGTTACCTCAATACCGGTTGAGTTGATGGTACGGATAGCCGATTCACGGCCGGCGCCGGGTCCTTTTACAAACACTTTTACCTTCCTTAAGCCCATATCGTAGGCTACTTTAGCACAATCGGCTGCTGCAGTTTGACCTGCATACGGAGTATTCTTCTTTGAACCCTTGAAACCCATCTTACCAGCCGACGACCAGGAAATAACCTGACCGGTGCTGTTGGTCATTGTAACAATGATATTGTTAAACGATGAATGAACATGGGCTTGTCCTACCGGATCAACCTTAACTACTTTTTTCTTAGTTGCTGTTTTCTTTGCCATAGCTTAATTACTATTTAGTAGCCTTCTTCTTGTTGGCAACAGTTTTTCTCTTTCCTTTACGTGTACGAGCGTTATTCTTGGTTGATTGACCTCTCACAGGTAAACCAAGACGATGACGAATACCTCTGTAGCAACCAATATCCATCAAGCGCTTAATGCTGAGCTGAACCATGGAACGCAGTTCACCTTCAACCTTGTACCCTTCGTTCAGGATGTTACGGATGGCTGTTACATTATCATCGGTCCAATCGGCTACTTTGGTATCGTAGCTTATTCCGGCTTTGTCCAGAATCTTACGGGCGCTGCTGCGGCCAATACCATAAATATAGGTAAGGGCTACCTCGCCTCTCTTGTTTTTCGGCAAATCTACACCTACTATACGTGCCATATTTTCACTTAATAATTAGTGTGCAAAATTAAACAAATTATCCTTGACGTTGCTTGAACTTAGGATTTTTTTTGTTAATCACATACAAGCGTCCCTTACGACGAACAATCTTGCACTCGTCGCTGCGCTTCTTTACTGATGCTCTTACTTTCATTGTATTGAAATTTTTTGGTTTACTTGTACCTAAAAGTAATACGTCCTTTAGTTAAATCGTAAGGCGACATTTCAACCCTCACCTTATCGCCGGGTAAAATCTTGATGTAATGCATACGCATTTTACCGGAGATGTGGGCGGTAATAACATGTCCGTTATCGAGTTCTACCCTGAACATGGCGTTCGATAGGGCCTCAATAATAGTTCCGTCTTTCTCAATAGCAGTTTGCTTGGACATTCGCTCTTAAAAATTTAACTTAAACGTAAAACTTCATCAATATACTTGAAAGTTGAAAGCCTTTCGGCTTTATCCTTTCGAACAACAACGGCCAACTCATAGTGTGCCGAGGGTTTACCGTCGCGGGTACGGATGGTCCATCCATCCAGATCCTGGTAAACTTGCTTTGTGCCAAGGTTAATCATTGGCTCAATGCAGATTGCCATTCCATCGACTAGCTTAGGCCCACGGCCTCGTGCTCCGTAGTTAGGGACTTCGGGTTTTTCATGCATATGGCGGCCTATGCCATGTCCCACCAATTCGCGGACTACTGAGTAACCGTTCGATTCGGCATGCGATTGCACGGCGTAGGATATATCGCCAACCCTGCCACCGGCTACTGCAGCCTCAATGCCTAGCTCAAGGCATTCGCGGGTAACCTTTAACAGCCGCTGCACTTCGGGCTTAACCTCGCCCACCGGAAAGGTGAAGGCGGAATCGCCATAAAATCCGTGCAAGAAGGTCCCGCAATCGACCGATACTATGTCGCCCTCGCGGAGCTCATACGACGATGGAATGCCATGCACCACTGCATCGTTGACCGAGATGCAAAGCGTTGCTGGGTAGCCATTATACCCCAAAAAACCCGGAACAGCCCCATGAGCCCTGATGAACTCCTCGGCTATTGAGTCGAGCTTTTGGGTGGTTACCCCTGGCTTAATATGTTTTGCCACCTCGGCTAATGTGCGCGATACCAGATCGTTGTTTAGCCTTAGCAGCTCAACTTCCTCGTCGGTTTTAGCTAAAAACATTATAAAGAACGTTTGGCAAAATTGCCCTATTACATACCGGAACGGCCCTTCAGCCTTCCCGATTTCATTAATCCATCGTAATGACGCATCAGCAGGTGACTCTCAATCTGCTGTAATGTATCAAGAACTACACCTACCAAGATTAACAACGAGGTTCCGCCAAAGAAATGCGCAAACTGGTTGTTAACTCCCAGCTTAATTGCAAATGCTGGAAGAATAGCTATAATAGCTAGGAAGATTGAACCGGGTAGAGTGATTTTCGACATGATGGAGTCGAGGTACTCAACGGTTTTCTTTCCGGGTTTTACTCCGGGAATAAAACCTCCGTTCTTCTTCATATCCTCAGCCATCTGGTTGGGATTGATAATAATAGCGGTATAGAAATAGGTAAATACTATGATCAGCAATCCAAAGGTGAAATTGTATAGGAATCCGGTGTAGCTAAAAGCGGCAGCAATGCCAGCAGTAGCATCAAAGCGGGCAAACAACATGGGGATAAACATCAGAGCCTGAGCAAAAATGATTGGCATTACACCGGCAGCGTTTACCTTAAGGGGTATGTACTGGCGAACACCACCATACTGTTTATTTCCTACAATTCGTTTGGCATACTGTACAGGTATTTTACGTGTACCCTGAATAAGCAGGATTGAGAACATGAATACTGCAAATAGTATTACAAGCTCAATTAGGAGCATAACCAATCCACCACCAAGCTCTTCGGCCTTTGAGAAAAGTTCTGCAACAAAGGCAAAGGGTAAGCGGGCAATAATACCAATCATGATGATTAGCGATATACCGTTACCTATACCCTTATCGGTAATCTTCTCACCCAACCACATGATGAACATAGTACCACCAATCATGGTGATAGTGGCTGTAATGGTGAACCAGAACTTACTTAACAGGAATGCTCCCTGTGGAAGCTGAACGTAAAGGTTGGTTATGTAGGCTGGACCCTGGAATAGCAGGATACCTACTGTAAGTACTCGGGTAATCTGGTTAAGCTTATTTCTACCACTCTCGCCTTCTTTCTGTAACCTCTGGAAGTAGGGTACAGCAATTCCTAAAAGCTGAACCACGATAGATGCTGAGATGTAGGGCATAATACCCAAGGCAAAAATGGAGGCATTATGGAATGCACCTCCCGAAAACATGTCGAGGAGGCCCATGATACCTTCCTTGGTTTGCTCTTGCAGAGCGCCAAGCTGCGATGGGTCAAGACCCGGTAGTACTATAAAGCTACCAAGTCGATAAATCAGCAGAATACCAAGAGTATAGAGAATCCGCTTGCGCAGATCCTCTATCTTGTATATATTCTTGAGGGTTTCGAAAAAGGCTTTCATTATTCACTATAGTTTTACTGCGGTTCCGTTAGCTGCTTCAATTGCTTCAACTGCTTTCTTTGAGAAAGCGTGGGCTTTAACCTCAAGCTTAGCGCTGAGAGTACCCTTGGCAAGAATTTTAACCATATCGTTGCGCGACACTAAACCGGCATTGATAAGGGTATCAATATCGATAGTGGTATAGCCGTGCTTTTCGGCAAGGGCTTGCAGCACTTCAAGGTTAATGGGCTTGTACTCAACGCGGAATGGGTTTTTAAAGCCAAACTTTGGTAGGCGACGCTGTATAGGCATCTGGCCACCCTCAAAGCCAAACTTACGGGAGTAACCTGAGCGTGACTTGGCACCCTTGTGACCACGAGTGGCAGTGCCTCCATGTCCTGACCCCTCACCACGGGCAATACGTTTCCTGTTGTGGGTAGAACCTTCAGCGGGTTTTAGTTTATCTAGTTTCATGACCTTACAATCGTTAGTTGTTATACCTATTGCTCTTCAATTCGCACAAGGTGACGCACCTTAGCAATCATACCCATAACCTGTGGGGTAGCCTCTACCTCAACGGTATGATGCATACGGCGGATTCCCAGCGAACGAAGTGTTATGCGTTGCCCTTCGGGGCGGCCAATAACGCTACGTATCTGTGTTACTTTAATCTTTGCCATAGTCATCAGTTTTTATCCGTTGAATACTTTTTTAAGGTCAACCCCACGCTGCTGGGCCACGGTGTGAGCATCGCGCAGTTCAAGCAATGCCATAACGGTAGCCTTAACCAGGTTGTGAGGGTTTGATGAACCTTTTGATTTTGCAAGTACGTCGGTTACACCCACGCTCTCAAGCACGGCGCGCATAGCACCACCAGCCTTAACACCGGTACCGTGCGAAGCAGGTTTAATCAGCACCTTGGCACCACCAAACTTGGCTTCCTGTTCGTGGGGGATAGTACCCTTTAGTATGGGTACCTTAACCAGATTCTTTTTAGCATCCTCAATACCCTTGGCAATGGCAGCGGTTACTTCGCTAGCTTTACCTAAGCCATACCCTACAACGCCATTCTCATTACCTACTACAACAATGGCTGAGAAGCTGAAAGTTCTACCACCCTTGGTTACCTTGGTTACGCGCTGAATGCTAACCAGCCTGTCCTTGAGCTCAAGGTCGCTGGCTTTTACTCTTCGTATGTTGGTATTCTGTGACATCGTGCTTAGAATTTAAGTCCACCTTCTCTTGCGGCATCAGCTAAAGCCTTAACGCGGCCATGGTATAGGTTACCACCACGGTCAAACACCACACTCTCAATACCCTTAGCCATGGCGTTTTTAGCGGCAAGCTGTCCAACAAGTCGGGCTTGTTCGGTTTTAGTAATATTTTTTTTCTCTGCAATCTCTTTTGACATCGAAGAGGCCGATGCTAGTGTTACACCATTGATATCGTCAATAAACTGAACGTATATGTTGGTGTTGCTCCTGAAAACCGACATACGAGGTTTTTGAGCTGTTCCCGAAACTCTTTTGCGGATTCGTCTGCGAATGCGCAGCTTTCTTTCCAATTTACTTAAAGCCATATCTCTCTTTCAGTTTTACGGGTTATACACTAGCCGACTTACCAGCTTTCTTACGTACAACTTCACCCACAAAGCGAATACCTTTACCTTTATATGGCTCAGGCTTACGAAGCGAGCGGATCTTAGCGGCAACCTGACCTAAGAGCTGCTTATCGATGCTCTTCAGAATGATCTTGGGGTTACCCTTTTTCTCGGTAATGGTTTCAACCTTTATTTCCTTGGGCATCTCAAAGTAGATGTCGTGGGAGAAACCAAGGCTCATCTCAAGGATTTGACCTTTGGCTTCGGCCTTGTAACCAACACCCACAAGTTCCTGCTGTACCTCAAAGCCTTTGGATACACCAATTACCATGTTGTTGATAAGGGCACGGTATAGCCCATGTAGCGAACGGTGACGCTTATGATCAGTTGGTCTGGAGAGAACAACTTCATTTCCCTCTACCTTTACGGTGATATCCGGATCAACTTTTTGCTTTAGTTCTCCGAGAGGGCCTTTCACGCTTACCACGTTATCGGCGCTAATGTTAACGCTTACTCCTTGTGGTAAGTTTACAGGTTTTTTTCCTATTCTCGACATTAGTTTAAAAATTATACTGGATTAGTAAACATAGCAAACCACTTCACCACCAATATTCTTGGCGCGAGCCTCCTTGTCGGTCATCAACCCTTGCGATGTGCTGATAATGGCAATACCCAGGCCATTTAACACGCGGGGAAGATCCTTTGCGTTGCTGTAGCGACGCAAGCCGGGAGTACTAACGCGTTCCAGGTGCTTGATGGCACATGCCTTAGTCTCAGGATGATACTTAAGGGCGATTTTGATAATGCCCTGCTTGCCATCATCCTCAAATTTATAGTTTAGTATGTACCCCTTATCGAAAAGAATCTTGGTGATATCCTTCTTCATATTCGAAGCGGGTACCTCAACAACCCGGTGACGAGCCATCACGGCGTTACGAACTCGGGTTAGGTAATCTGCAATTGGGTCGGTAATCATTGCTTCGTTTTATTATTAAATTCTACCAACTAGCTTTCTTAACACCAGGAATTAACCCTTTTGAGGCCATTTCGCGGAAGGTGATGCGGCTGATGCCAAACTGGCGCATATACCCTCTGGGCCTTCCGGTTAACATGCAACGATTACGCAAACGGATGGGGTTAGAGTTACGGGGTAACTTCTGAAGCCCAACGTAATCGCCTTCCTCTTTGAGCCTGGCTCTCTTTTCGGCGTATTTTGCTACGAGTTTCGCACGGCGAACCTCACGCGCTTTCATTGACTCTTTTGCCATAGTCTATTCCTTTTTAGCATTTTTAAAAGGTAACCCAAACTCACGAAGAAGTGCATAAGCCTCCTCGTCGTTCTCCGAAGTGGTTACGAAAGTGATCTCGGCACCCAGAATCTTGCTCACCTTATCGATGTCAATTTCAGGGAAAATAATCTGTTCCTGAATGCCAAGGGTGTAATTACCACGGCCGTCGAACTTGTCGTTAATTCCCTTAAAGTCGCGGATACGCGGCAAGGAAACGTTGATTAAACGCTCAAGGAACTCATACATTCTTTCGCGGCGGAGCGTAACCTTAAGCCCAATGGGAACCCCCTTACGGAGCTTAAAGTTTGATATATCCTTGCGCGAGTAGGTTTGAATTGCCTTTTGACCGGCAATCATGGTGAGTTCTGCCTGTGCCTGCTCAATGAGTTTGCGATCGGCTACTGCTTGTCCTATCCCTTGGTTGATCACTATTTTTTCCAACCGGGGAACCTGCATCACGCTCTTGTAGTTGAACTGTTTCATGAGCGCGGGGACAATTTCCTCCCTATACTTTTTCTTTAGGGTTGGTACGTATTCCATTACTTAATCTCCTCTCCTGATTTTTTAGAGTAACGAACAAGTTTACCCTGGTCGTTCAACCGACGACCGATGCGGGTTGGCTTGCCAGTGGCGGGGTCAACCAGCATTAGGTTTGAAATATGAATTGGGGCTTCCTTTTTGATAATTCCACCCTGAGGGTTTTTGGAATTGGGTTTGGTATGCCTCGATACCATGTTAGCACCCTCAACAATTGCACGGTTCTCCTTAACGAGCACACTGAGTACGCGACCCTGGTGGCCTTTAGATTCACCGGAGATTACGTAAACCATATCCCCTTTCTTGATGTGTAACTTTGCCATAATTCTACAGTTATTGGGGTTTATAACACCTCAGGTGCAAGTGAAACAATCTTCATGTAATTATCACGTAGTTCCCTGGCAACCGGGCCAAAGATACGAGTTCCACGAATTTCGCCCTGGTTGTTAAGCAGTACGCAAGCGTTATCGTCGAAACGGATGTATGAACCATCCGGGCGGCGGATCTCCTTCTTGGTACGAACCACAACGGCCTTTGAAACGGTACCTTTCTTAATATCACCACCGGGAATGGCACTCTTAACGGTAACCACTATCTTGTCGCCTATACGGGCGTAGCGTTTACCGGTACCTCCCAGTACCCTGATGCAGAGCACTTCCTTGGCTCCGCTATTATCAGCTACTACTAGTCTACTTTCCTGCTGTATCATGACTACTTAGCCTTTTCGATGATTTCAACTAACCTCCAGCGTTTGAGCTTGCTGAGAGGGCGAGTTTCCATGATGCGAACCAAATCGCCAACCTCGCATACATTATTCTCGTCGTGAGCGTAAAACTTGGTGGTTTTATTCACAAACTTTCCGTAAATGGGGTGTTTTACCTTACGCTTTACGGCAACAACAATTGACTTTTGCATCTTGTTGCTCACCACCACACCAATACGCTCCTTACGGTTATTTCTCTTTACTTCGTTTACTTGTTCCATAGCTACAACGCATTACTTGTTTTGACTGAGCTTCCGCTGGTTCAGGACGGTTTGTAACCTGGCGATGTTCCTGCGGGTCTCTTTAATTTTCATTGGATTATCCAAAGGAGATATGCTATGGTTCAACCTTAGCTTAAGCAGGTTGGTTTTTTCCAGCTCAATACGCTCAAGAATCTCCTTATCGGTGAGCTCTCTTATTTCTGCTACTTTCATGGCTCAATTAGTTTGTAGGTTCAACAAAGTCCGGACGGACAACAAACTTAGTAGTAATAGGGAGCTTCTGAGCTGCCAGGCGCAATGCTTCCTTTGCAACTTCGTAGGGTACGCCGTCGCATTCAAACAGAATGCGGCCTGGAGTAACCGGAGCAACAAACCCCTCAGGAGCACCTTTACCTTTACCCATACGAACCTCGGCAGGTTTCTTGGTAATGGGCTTATCGGGGAAAATTCTGATCCAGATCTGACCTTCACGCTTCATGTAACGGGTCACGGCCTGGCGGGCAGCCTCAATCTGACGGCTTGTGATCCAGCTCGCCTCAAGGGCTTTAATTCCAAATGAACCGAATGCCAACTGGTTTCCGCGTTGGGCAATCCCTTTCATTTTTCCCTTTTGCTGCCTTCTGTATTTTGTTTTCTTTGGCTGTAACATTTCGCTAATGCTTTAGTGTTTATACACCTTACTATTTCTTTTTCTTGGCACGAGGACGTGAACCTCCCTTAGGTGCTGGTTTTGCCTTTTTCTCGGTTACGTTGGCAACGCTCTTCGTACCAATGTTAGGCGAAAGATCGCGCTTGCCGTAAACTATACCGTTGCAAATCCAGGTCTTAATACCTATAACGCCAACCTTGGTGTGAGCCTCGGCTAGAGCGTAATCGATATCGGCACGGAAGGTGTGTAGGGGAATTCGTCCCTCCTTGTAGGTTTCAGAGCGTGCCATTTCAGCGCCACCCAAGCGGCCGGAAATTTGCACCTTGATACCCTCAGCACCCATCCTCATGGTTGAGGCAATGGCTGTTTTAATAGCCCTACGGTAAGAAATGCGTCCTTCAATTTGGCGAGCAATGTTGTTACCTACGATAACAGCATCAATTTCGGGGCGCTTCACCTCAAAGATATTGATTTGAACATCCTTGTTGGTAATCTTACGTAGCTCCTCGCGTAACTTATCCACTTCCTGTCCGCCCTTACCAATAATGATACCTGGGCGAGCAGTATGTATGGTTACGGTTATCAGCTTCAGGGTACGCTCAATAACTATTTTTGAGAGGCTGGCCTTGGCAAGCCTGGCATTCAGGTAGTCGCGGATTTTGCTATCCTCAACCAATTTCTGAGCGTATTTTTTACCTCCGTACCAGTTGGAATCCCATCCACGGATGATTCCTAAACGGTTTGCTATTGGATTAACTTTCTGTCCCATGTAGCTGTTAGTTGTTTGATTCGTTATTAACTGCGCTATCAACCACAACGGTTACGTGGTTAGAGCGTTTACGGATGCGGTGAGCGCGTCCCTGTGGTGCTGTACGAATACGTTTTAGCATTCTGCCCTGATCAACAAAGATCTCCTTGATGTAAAGGTTGGCATCCTCAATGCGTACGTTCTCGTTTTTAGCCTTCCAGTTGGCAACTGCTGAAAGGATTAGCTTGTGCACATCCTTTGCGGCATCCTTGCGGCTGAATTTAAGTATGTTGAGCGCTGTGTTTACGTCTTTACCGCGAACCAGGTCAACCACTAAGCGCATCTTACGGGGCGAAGACGGACAGTTGCGTAAGCGGGCAACTGATTTGTTTTTCCTCTCCGCTTTAAGCCTCTCGGCCATGTTATGTTTTCTTGCACCCATCTCTTTTTCCTTTTATCAATTCACTATTTGTTCTTATTACCAGCATGGCCACGGAAGGTGCGGGTGGGAGCAAACTCGCCCAGCTTATGACCTACCATGTTTTCGGTAATGTACACAGGAATGAACTTATTCCCGTTGTGAACTGCTATGGTGTGTCCAACAAAATCGGGAGATATCATGGAAGCCCTTGACCAAGTCTTGATAACAGACTTCTTGTTGGATTCGTTCATCTGAATGACACGCTTTTCCAACTTGTAGTCAATAAAGGGACCTTTTTTAAGTGACCTACTCATAGTTACAGTTTTTTACAAATTACTTTTTCCTGCGTTCAATGATGAACTTGCTGCTGTGTTTCTTCTTGGAACGAGTCTTATAACCCTTAGCAGGAATACCCTTGCGCGAGCGTGGGTGACCTCCTGAGGCACGTCCTTCACCACCACCCATGGGGTGATCAACAGGGTTCATGGCAACACCACGGGTGCGAGGACGACGACCTAACCAACGGCTACGTCCGGCTTTACCGGATTTTTCCAATGCATGGTCAGAGTTCGACACGCTACCAATGGTTGCTTTACACTCGTTAAGTACCATGCGGGTTTCGCCGCTAGGCAGCTTAATAATTGCATATTTCCCCTCACGGGCTAGTAGCTGAGCATACGATCCGGCGCTACGTGCCATGCAAGCACCACGGCCAGGGTACAGCTCGATGTTGTGGATAATGGTACCTAGGGGTATTTCGCCCAGGTAAAGGGTATTACCCACCTCAGGAGCAACTCCCCGACCCGACATGATGGTTTGGCCTACCTTAAGCCCTGCAGGGGCTACAATGTAGCGCTTCTCGCCATCGGGGTACTCAACCAGCGCTATACGTGCAGTGCGGTTGGGATCGTACTCAATAGTCTTTACCACAGCCGGCTCATTCTCACGGTTGCGCAGGAAATCGATTAATCTGTATCTGCGCTTGTGGCCTCCCCCTATATATCGCATGGTCCTTCGGCCTTGGTTGTTGCGACCACCAGTCTTTTTCAGGGGGACTAGTAACGACTTCTCAGGTTTGTTTGTGGTAATGTCATCGAACAAACCTATAATCTTGTGTCTCTGTCCTGGTGTAACAGGTTTTAGTTTCCGTACAGCCATCTTAGTTAAATGTTGCTATAAAAATCAATCTTATCTCCTTCCTTAAGCGTTACGATAGCTTTTTTGAAGCTATTGGTACGGCCCACCAACACACCGGTACGGGTGTAACGGGACTTCACTTTACCGGCATAACGCATGGTATTCACTGAGTCAACGGTTACCCCGTATAACTCCTCTATTGCCTTCTTTATCTGTAACTTATTAGCTCTCTTATCCACGATAAAGCCGTATTGGTTCAGCTTATCGGTTAAGCGCTCCATCTTTTCAGTTACAACTGGTTTTATCAGTATATCCATGGCGCTTCCTTGTTATGATACCTTAAACAATTTGTTCAGAGCATCTACAGAACTCTCAGTTAACACCAACATGTTGGCATTTAAAATCTCGTAAGTGTTTACTGATGAGGCAATTGCAGTTGCTTGCTTCTGTAAATTTCTGGACGACAAATATATATTTTTATTTGTCTCGCCCAACAAGAAGAGTGTTTTTTTGTCGGCTACGTTCAGGTTCTTGCAAATATTTACAAATTCCTTGGTTTTTGGAGTATCAAAGTTGAAATCTTCAATAACAAGCAGAGCATTCTCCTTAACCTTGTATGCAAGAGCGCTCTTACGAGCCAGCTGCTTAATCTTCTTGTTTAACTTAAAGCTATAGTCGCGTGGAACGGGACCAAATATACGTCCACCACCACGGAACACAGGCGACTTAATGCTACCTGCGCGAGCAGTACCGGTACCCTTTTGGCGTTTGAGCTTACGGGTACTACCGGAAACCTCGTTACGCTGTTTGGATTTGTGCGTACCCTGACGACGGTTAGCTAGGATTTGCTTTACGTCGAGGTAAATGGCATGGTCGTTGGGTTCGATACCAAAAATCGAGTCTTCCAACTGAATGGTCCTGCCGGTTTCCTTTCCTTGTATGTTAAGTACCTTGATTTCCATTACTTCTCAATAATTATGTAAGAACCCTTTGACCCTGGAATCGATCCTTTAACGAGTAAAAGATTGCTCTCAGGGATAACCTTAAGAACACGTAGGTTGATGATCTTCACCCTGTCGCCTCCGGTACGGCCTGCCAAACGCTTGCCGGGGAGTACGCGTGAAGGGAACGAAGATGCACCCATGGAACCCGGGTGACGCTGACGGTTGTGCTGACCGTGGGTTCTTCCGCCCACTCCGTTAAAACCGTGGCGCTTTACAACACCCTGGAATCCTTTACCTTTGGTTATACCAACTACGTCAACCCAGTTGTCATTGGCAAAGAGGTCAACGGTTACTACATCGCCAAGCTGTAATCCTTCCCAATCGCGGAATTCAACCAGCTTACGTTTGGGAGTAGTGTTGGCTTTCTTGAAATGGCCTAGCATAGGCCTGCTGGTGTGTTTCTCCTTTTTGTCATCATAGGCAAGCTGAATGGCGGCATAGCCATCGGTTTCAGCGTTTTTCACCTGTGTGACAACGCAAGGACCAGCCTCAATTACGGTGCAGGGGATATTCTTACCATCCTCACCGAATACGGAAGTCATTCCGATTTTACGTCCAATTAATCCTTGTGGCATTGTCTTTCTAATTTACAATTCACACTCATACTTTAATCTCTACTTCGACTCCACTGGGAAGTTCGAGCTTCATCAGAGCATCGATAGTCTTCGCATTGGAGCTGTAGATATCGAGCAAACGCTTATAGGAGCTGAGTTCAAATTGCTCCCTCGACTTCTTGTTAACGAATGTTGAACGGTTAACCGTAAAAATCCGCTTATGTGTTGGAAGCGGAATTGGACCGCTCACCACAGCGCCTGTAGCCTTGACCGTTTTAACGATCTTTTCGGCCGACTTGTCAACCAGGTTGTGGTCGTACGATTTGAGTTTAATTCTAATCTTTTGGCTCATTGTACTTATCGGATAAAAGTAATTATTCAATTTCTTTTAGCTCTTTGCCCTTGGATTTCTCAATCACCTCCTTAGCAATGTTAGAGGGTACTTCGGCGTAGTTCGAGAACTCCATGGTTGAAGTGGCGCGTCCGGAGGTTAGTGTACGGAGTACGGTTACGTACCCAAACATCTCGGCAAGGGGAACCTTTGCCTTAACCACGCGGGCGTTACCCTTCGATTCCATTCCGGCAATCTGGCCACGACGCTTGTTGAGGTCACCTATTACATCACCCATGTTCTCCTCGGGGGTAACCACCTCAACATTCATAATTGGCTCAAGTAAAACCGGAGCGGCTTTTGGACCTGCTGCACGGAATCCGTAGCGGGCAGCAATTTCGAACGAGAGAGCATCGGAGTCAACCGGGTGGAACGAACCATCCTTGAGCACCACCTTCATGCCTGGTATGGCATAGCCAGCGAGTACGCCGTTGCTCATGGCTAACTCAAAACCCTTTTGTACTGAGGGGATAAACTCACGGGGAATATTACCACCCTTAACCTCGTCAACAAACTGCAGTCCGGTAACGCCTTCGTCAGCGGGACCAAGTTCAAAAATGATATCGGCAAACTTACCCTTACCACCGGTTTGCTTCTTGAATACCTCGCGGTGCGAAACGCTCTTGGTAAATGCCTCACGGTAGGCAACCTGAGGTGCACCCTGGTTGATCTCAACGTTGAACTCGCGACGTAGGCGGTCAACAATGATCTCAAGGTGTAACTCACCCATACCGCTAATAACGGTTTGACCGCTATCGGGGTCGGTGTTTACACGGAATGTTGGGTCTTCCTCGGCTAGCTTGTTAAGTGCAATACCGAGCTTATCCAAATCCTTTTGGGTTTTGGGCTCAATGGCTAAACCAATTACAGGCTCAGGGAAAGTCATTGCCTCAAGGGCAATTGGTTTTTCCTCCAAGCAAAGGGTATCGCCAGTTCTAATATCTTTGAAACCAACTGCTGCACAGATATCACCAGCCTCGCAGAAATCAATTGGGTTCTGCTTGTTGGCATGCATCTGGTAAATACGGCTAATACGCTCCTTTTTACCGGTACGGGTGTTGAAAACGTAGCTACCGCTATCAACTTTTCCGGAGTAAACCCTGATGAAAGCCAAACGGCCTACAAAGGGGTCGGTAGCAATTTTGAATGCTAAACCGCAGAAAGGCTGATCGATGTATGGCTTACGAACCTCTTCGTTACCGGTGTTAGGATTTGTGCCAACCACATCGCCCTTATCGAGAGGGCTGGGGAGGAAGGCAATAACCGCATCGAGCAGGTGTTGTACTCCCTTATTCTTGAACGACGATCCGCATAGAACCGGAATAATCGACATGTCGATTGTGGCCTTACGGATAGTTTCAATAATCTCCTGCTTGGTAATGGAATCGGGGTCTTCAAAGAAACGCTCAAGGAGCTCATCGTTGTACGATGCAACTGCCTCAATAAGCTTGGCACGCCACTCGTCAACCTCGTCCTTCATGTTGGCAGGAACCGGTTCCAGACGGTAGTTGGTAGCCTTAAGCTTTTCGTCCTCAAAGAAAACTACGGCCTTATTCTCAATAAGATCGATAATGCCGTTGAAGTTATCTTCGGCCCCAATAGGGAGTTGAATGGGAATTGGGTTTGCACCCAGCTTGTCCTTAATTTCCTGAACCACCCCAAGGAAATCGGCACCCACACGGTCCATCTTGTTAACATAGGCAATGCGGGGAACCCTGTACTTATCGGCCTGACGCCAAACGGTTTCGCTTTGGGGTTCAACACCACCCACAGCACAGAAAGTGGCAATAGCGCCATCGAGTACGCGGAGCGAACGCTCCACCTCAACGGTAAAGTCCACGTGTCCCGGGGTGTCGATAATGTTTATTTGATACTGCTTGTTCTCGTAGTTCCAAAAAGTTGTAGTAGCGGCTGAGGTGATAGTGATACCACGCTCCTGCTCCTGCACCATCCAGTCCATTGTTGCAGCCCCATCGTGTACCTCACCAATTTTGTGAGTTTTACCTGTATAAAACAGGATACGCTCGGTAGTTGTTGTTTTACCGGCGTCGATGTGGGCCATAATCCCAATATTCCGAGTGAATCTTAAATCTCTGCTCATCTATCTCCTACCTTCCTCGTACTATTCGGTTTTAGAAACGGAAATGTGCAAAAGCCTTGTTAGCTTCAGCCATCTTATGCATATCCTCCTTACGCTTGAAAGCACCACCTTCCTGGTTGTAAGCAGCAATAATCTCAGCAGCAAGCTTGTCGCTCATACCCTTACCGGCGCGTTTGCGGGCAAAAAGTATAAGGTTTTTCATTGATAGTGAGATTTTACGCTCAGGACGAACCTCGGTGGGAACCTGGAAAGTAGCACCACCCACCCTGCGGCTCTTAACCTCAACCTGTGGGGTAACGTTTTCAAGGGCAATCTTCCAGATTTCAAGGGGCGATTTTTCGCTGTCCTTCATTCTTTTACCAACTATATCAAGTGCATTGTAAAAGATTTCGAAGGCAATACTCTTCTTACCCGTTACCATTAAGTTGTTCACAAACTTGGTAACCATTACATCGCCGAACTTGGGATCGGGTAAGATAATCCGTTTTTTTGGTTTTGCTTTTCTCATTGTTCAACCAATTCAAATGAGGTTAACTTTTTACTTTTTAGCAGCCTTATCTTTAGGCCTCTTGGCGCCGTACTTGGAACGGCCCTGTTTACGACCTTCAACTCCGGAAGCATCGAGTGTTCCGCGAATGAGGTGATAACGTACACCGGGCAAATCCTTTACCCTACCCCCGCGGATTAGCACTATGGAGTGCTCCTGCAAGTTGTGACCTTCACCAGGAATGTAGGCGTTAACCTCCTTACCGTTAGTAAGCCTAACCCTGGCAACCTTACGCATAGCCGAATTCGGCTTCTTAGGCGTAGTGGTGTACACGCGTACACATACACCTCGTCTCTGGGGGCAAGCATCAAGGGCTGGAGCCTTGCTCTTATCCACCAGTTTAGACCTTCCTTTTCTTACTAGTTGCTGAATTGTTGGCATAAATCCAATTTATTGTTATAGTTTAAGTTTAAAAAATGGACTGCAAAGGTATTGATTTTTTTACAATTACAACAATGCAAATCAACTTTTTTGCTGATCATCAACTTTTTTAGCCGGTTTGCATTTTTGCGGGCGCAAAGGTATAGCTTTTGATTTAAAAAAACAAGCCTGATTTTTAGCAACTTGTAAAAATTATTCGCCCAATGCCCCTAAAATGTTTTACAACATAAGGCTTTTGGCAAATTTTATTTGTTGGAAACAAAATTTTACTATTTTTGGGGCTACCCAAAAAAATGGGTAACCGGTCAAGGGAATTGGTTGTAAAGGGATATACCTTATATATATGAATACCCGCGACTGGAAAAAATAAACTAACCTGATGTTAAACCAAAAATAAGCGTAAACCGCATGAAAACCTACCAAACCGAACAAATTAGGAATATCGCCTTACTGGGTAATACCGGCTCGGGCAAAACTTCGCTGGCCGAGTCGATGATGTTTGAAGGTAAGGTAATTGAACGCAAGGGAACAATTGATGGGAAGAATACCGTTTCCGATTACACCGAAATTGAACAGCAGAACCAAAGGTCAATTTTCTCAACCTTGCTATACACCGAGTTCAATAACAGCAAGCTAAACATTATTGATACTCCGGGTTCCGACGACTTTGTTGGCGCCGTTATCTCATCGATGTACCCTGCCGATTTGCTGGTAATGGTTATTAATGCCCAGTACGGGGTTGAGGTTGGTACTGAGATTTTCAACCGCCATGCAGAGCGTCTTCATAAGCCCATGGTACTGGCAGTTAACCAGCTCGACCACGATAAGGCTAACTTTGATGCCACACTAGACTCGCTGAAGCAAACCTTCGGTAATAAGGTTATCTTAACCCAGTACCCCGTTGCCACCGGTGCTGCTTTCGATAGCTTTATCGATGTAATCACCATGAAAATGTATAAGTTTAAGGGTGATACCGGTATCCGCGAGGAGTTCCCCATTCCCGACAGCGAAATGGATAAGGCCACTGAGCTTCACAATGCGCTCATTGAGGCTGCTGCTGAGAACGACGAATCGCTCATGGAGAAGTTCTTTGAGCAGGGTTCGCTCTCCGAGGACGAGATGCGCTCAGGCCTTTCAAAGGGTATTGCCAGCCGCAGCATTATGCCGGTTTTCTGCCTATCGGCAGCTAAAAACATTGGCACCAAGCGCCTCATGGATTTTATCATTAACGTTGGGCCTAATCCTACCCACTCACCGGTTCTTAAAAACAATAACAATAAGCCCATTACCTGCGACGCCAGCGCTCCAACCTCGCTTTTCATTTTCAAATCGACCGTTGAGCCACACATTGGCGAAATCAGCTACTTCCGCGTAATGTCCGGTAAGGTAACTGAGGGTATGGACCTAACCAACGCCAACAACTCAACCAAGGAACGCCTTTCGCAGCTATTTGTTGTAGCCGGCAAGAACCGTAACAAGGTTACCGAGCTGGTTGCTGGCGATATAGGCGCTACCGTAAAGCTCAAGAACAGTAAGACCAACCATACCCTTTGCGGACCGGGTTTGGATTTCACCTTCGATCCCATGGAATTCCCCGATCCCAAGTTCCGCACCGCTGTTAAGCCTAAGAACGAGGCCGAGGTAGAAAAGCTTGGCGAACTGCTTAACCGTGCCCACCAGGAGGACCCAACCATTCTGGTTGAACACTCCAAGGAGCTCCGCCAGATTATCCTTTCCGGACAGGGTGAGTTCCACCTCAATATTCTGAAGTGGCAGCTTACCAACCTGCACAAGCTCGAGATTGAATACATAGCCCCACGTATCCCGTACCGCGAAACCATTACCAAGGTTGCCCAGGCCGACTATCGCCATAAGAAACAATCGGGTGGAGCTGGTCAGTTTGGCGAGGTTCACCTGGTTATTGAGCCCTACGTTGAGGGCGCACCCGATCCAGTTAAGTACAAGGTTAACGGTAAGGAAATCAACCTCTCGGTCAGGGGGAAGGAAGTTATTGACCTGGAATGGGGCGGCAAGCTGGTATTCTATAACTGCATTGTAGGTGGAGCAATTGATGCTCGCTTTATGCCTGCCATCCTAAAGGGTATTATGGAGAAGATGGAGCAGGGCCCGCTTACCGGTTCATATGCCCGCGATATCCGCGTTGCCGTTTACGACGGTAAGATGCACCCGGTTGACTCCAACGAAATCTCGTTTAAGCTTGCCGGCCGCAACGCATTCAAGAACGCATTCAAGGATGCCGGACCTAAGATCATGGAGCCCATTTACGATGTTGAGGTGCTAGTTCCTGCCGATCGTATGGGCGATGTGATGAGCGACCTGCAGAACCGCCGCGCCATTATCATGGGTATGGGCAGCGTTAAGGGATTTGAGGTGATTAACGCCAAGGTTCCCCTAGCTGAGCTAAACCGCTACTCCACTGCCCTATCATCGTTAACCAGCGGTAGAGCTACCTACACCATGAAGTTTGCCTCGTACGAGCAGGTTCCTGCCGATGTTCAGGAAAAGCTCCTGAAGGCATACCAGGAACAGGAAGAGGAAGAATAGACATACCCTACTCAGCAAAAGAGGGCAACCAATTGGGGTTAGCCCTCTTTTTTTTGTACCTTTGTGCCAAACAAACAATACCATGAGAACAGCAGAAATTCACACATCGAAAGGGGTAATGAAGGTTCAGTTCTACGAGGAGGACGCCCCCAACACCGTTGCTAACTTTGTAAAGCTAGCCAAGGAAGGCTTTTACGATGGGTTAGCCTTTCACCGCGTAATCCCCAACTTTGTGATTCAGGGCGGATGCCCCTACTCCAAGGATATGACCGATCCCCGGGTGGGCACCGGCGGACCCGGCTATAAAATTAACTGCGAGCTTACCGGAAACAACCAGTACCACGACCGTGGCGTGCTTTCCATGGCACACGCAGGCCGTAACACGGGTGGTTCACAGTTCTTTATTTGCCACAACAGGCAAAACACCAAGCACCTCGACCGCCAGCATACCTGCTTTGGTAAGGTTTACGAAGGCCTTGAGGTAATTGATGCTATCCGTGTTGGCGATAGGATTGAAAAGATTGTGATTGTTGAGGGATAAGGGTTGGTGTTTAGTGTTTGGTGAAAATCTGCGTAAATCATCCCAATTTGTGCTATCTGCGTTCTATTGAATTTACCATCAACTGTCAACCAACAACCATCAACTAAATTGGTATCACAGAGTTACACAGTGTAACACGATGTTTCACAGAATGGCAATCACGAACAAACATCAGTTTTCATTTGTCATCCTGAGCGCAGCGAAGGATCTCTGACCGGCCTAATGAGATGTTTCGCTAACGCTCAACATGACAATAGTTTCACGAACAACGAACAACGAACCCCGTTTCCAGCCCCGTAGGGGCGTGATATTTGTAACCCAATGGCTACTCCCACTAGTAAAGCGATGCACGCAATACTTTTTCCAAAGAGCAAGGGTGAAGCATTGCATCGCAACAGAAAAGTAATGCAAAGAGCCATTCACATGTTCTTTCTTGTCATGATACAAGTAAGAACCAAAGAAAATCAAGGCTGAAAAGCCTAACCCGATGGGTGCCCCGTGGGTGGAACTGCCACGCAATACACTTCGCCACGCCTGCGGCGTGACTCATGTGGTATCGCTTACTAAGCCCATCGCCACGTTCCACCCCCGACCCATTGCCGGGTCAGGCTTTTATGCCTATGCTTTCTTCTTACGCTCCATTCCCTCTC
>NZ_JBBFKU010000031.1:0-41408 GCF_037481895.1 Tenuifilum sp. | reverse complement strand
AATGTAAAACTATCCCTTAACGGGGATATTTCCAACTCCCATTTTTTATCTACAAAATTTTATTTTGGACGGATGTGGCGCAAACTCGATAAACCTTACTACATTGAAGGTGAAATTGATTTTGATAATGGTACCCTTACCATTGAACCGGGCACTATACTGAAATTTGATGCCAATGGGTCGTTCCACATAGGCTATTACAACAATTCCACCCTTATTGCCAATGGGAATTCAAGCAACTACATTGAGTTTACTTCAAGCGCTTCATCGCCGGCTGCCGGCGCATGGGATTGTGTACACCTTTGGGATAACAACACCTCTAATACCAGTTTCCAGTACTGCAAGTTCAAGTATGCAGGCAAAGGTACTTCCAGCGATAGGGCTGCCCTCAAAGCTTCGAGCACTTCTTTCTCATTAAATAACTGCGAGTTTAGCAACTCCGGGGGTTGGGGTATTTATCTGTTTAACTCTACCTATACAGGAAACGGCAATTCTTTTATATCCTGTACGCTGGGCGATGTTGGCCATAACTAAATTTTAACCTCTTATATTAGTTTTTCCAAGAGTAGCGCAAAGTTAAATACTTTGCGCTATTTATTATTTTTGCTAACTTTACAGGGCAAACCAATACCCACTTTAATTTTGGAAAGTTTTAGTAGTTTCCTTAATGAGATTGCCCAGGGAGTTATTGTAAAAACCCCATCACTTGAATTCTATTTTGGCCTATTGGTGTTAATTATACTACTATTTCTCTCGGCGCTTTTCAGCGGTTCCGAGGTAGCCTACTTTTCGTTAACACCAAAGGATTTTAAGGAACTTGAGAGCAGGAAAATACAATCAAAAACCCTAAAAAACATATCGCACCCCGAGTTACTCCTGGCAACCTTACTGGTTGCAAATAACCTTGTTAATGTAGCCATTGTAATACTTTCAACCTTTATAACCCTATCGGTTCTTGATTTTAGCCATGCACCCTTGCTCGGTTTTCTGTTTCAAACGGTTATAATTACTTTCATACTGCTTCTATTTGGTGAGATTCTTCCCAAAATATTGGCATCAAATAGGTCATTACAATTTGCCGAGCGATTTGCGCCCTTTATTGGGCTACTCATTTCAATGTTTAAGCCAATTACAAAATTACTCATTAAGTCGTCGGTCGTTATAAGCAGGCGGATGGCCACTCCCCAAAAAATCTCAATGGATGAGCTTGGCGATGCCATAGAGCTTACTTCCGATGGTCTAGCCGAGGAACGACAAATTCTTGAGGGAATAGTGTCGTTCACCAGCACCATGGTTAGTGAGATTATGAAACCCCGACTCGACGTGGTTGCACTTGACTACAACACCTCCTATAGTAGGCTTAAAGAGGTGGTTATTGAGTCGGGCTATAGCCGAATACCCATTTTTAATGAATCGTTCGATGATATAAAGGGAATACTTTACGTTAAGGATTTAATCCCCCACGTTGACAAGAGCGACGATTTTTCCTGGCAAACACTCATCAGACCACCCTATTTTGTACCGGAAAGCAAGCGAATTAACGACTTGCTCACTGAGTTCCAACAGAAACATATACACCTTGCTATAGTGGTAGACGAGTATGGCGGCACCAGCGGAATTGTTACCCTTGAGGATATACTTGAAGAGATTGTTGGCGAAATTGCTGATGAGTCCGACGAAGAGGAACGGCTTTACACAAAGGTTGACGATAACAATTACATTTTTGAGGCCAAGGTGATGCTCAACGACTTTTGTAAGGTTGTTGGGTGCGATGATGATATCTTTGACGATATTCGTGGCGAAGCCGAAACAATTGCAGGCTTAATTCTGGAAAACACCGGGCAAATCCCTAAGGTGAACTCAGTGGTAAAATGCAAACAGTTCACTTTCACTATTGATGCAGTGGACAACCGCAGAATTAAACGGGTTAAGGTTAATATTAGTCCCAATGAGAATAACTAAGGTAAGATTGATTTTTTTGCTTCTTTTTGTCGTGCTTGTGGCTTGTACTGAAAGTCCAGTTCCTAAGCCGCGTGGGTATTTCCGTATATCGTTCCCCGAAAAACAATACCGTTTATTCGATACCATTTACCCCTTTACTTTTGAGTATCCGGTTTATGGTTCCATTGTAAAGGAAGAAAACCGACAGGATGAGGGTGAATGGATAAGCGTGAGCTTTCCGGCCTATAAGGCCAAGATACACCTAAGCTATAAGGATATTTCGGGCAATTTGAGCCAGTTAACCGAAGATGCCCGTAACTTAGCCTATAAGCATACCTACAAGGCCGACGCCATTGATGAGCAGCTTTTCTCAAATCCCGATAAGAGGGTTTATGGCATATTGTACGACATCAAAGGAAACTCTGCCAGTTCAGTGCAGTTTTATGTTACTGACTCAAGCAGCCATTACCTACGTGGAGCACTCTACTTCCGCTGCCAGCCCAATAAGGACTCCCTTTCTCCAGCCATCGACTTTTTTAAAGCAGATGTGATTCATCTGATTGAAACCATCAGGTGGAAGTAGCGTTCTTATGCCCAAGGCTAACTCCATATCACATGACGATATACGGATAGCCACATGGCTAATCACAGAAAGTGTAGAGGAACTGATAACCTTTACGGGTTTTTCGGCTCCTTTGCCAAAGAGTGAATCGCGCCAAAGGGAACAACTTGCAACAGCAGCCCTGCTGCAATCCGAGGGTTTACCTGCAAGTTACAGCTACGACCAGGAAGGGCGGCCCATTATTCCTGAGTCAAATGTTTTTATCTCCATTACCCACACCGATGGTCTCGTAGCCATTGCTTACTCTGCCAATCAACCAGTTGGTGTTGATGTAGAGCACTTAGGTCGTGATTTCAAAAGGGTTTCAGGGAAATACCTCACTGAATGTGAATCTTTGCAATCATTTCAATACTCCGATGAGCACTTTGCCCTAACCTGGTGTGCCAAGGAATCCATCTATAAGCTACCATGGCCAAAAAGTTTAGTGTTTAGTCGTGATATTGAGGTGATATTTGATTCCGAAACGCTAAAACGTGGCTGGCTCTTTGCTAAAGTACAAAATGGTACAGGGTGGAAAACAATAAAAGTTTTTTTTACCTTTATCAATCAGTATTGCCTTACATGGGTGGGTATGAATAGTATTTTGAATGGGAACGCTATACGATAAAATAGTAAAGGGTGGCCTTGCCATACTGCTCGACCCCGACAAGGAGTCGCAGGTGGACTTTGATGCCATTGTTGCCAATGGGCAACAGGCTGGAGCGTCGATGTTTCTTGTAGGCGGGAGTTTGGTTTCCAAGCCGCTCGATAGCTTTGTAAACAACCTAAAGGGAAAAACATTGTTGCCTGTGGTGCTATTCCCCGGAAGCGCCATGCAGTTTACACCCGTTGCCGATGGAATCCTTTTTTTATCGTTAATATCGGGTCGTAATCCCGATTTTTTGATAGGCCACCATGTAACTGTAGCCCCAATGGTAAAGCAAAGTGGTATTGAGGTAATCCCAACCGGGTACATTCTAATTGATGGGGGAGCCCCCACATCGGTTCAGTACATGAGCCAAACCATGCCCATTCCCGCAAGTAAGCCCGACATAGCAGTGGCTACCGCCATTGCAGGCGAACTTCTGGGACTAAAAGCCATTTACCTTGAGGCGGGTAGTGGGGCAAAAAACGAAGTGCCTGCTAAGGTGATTGAGGCCGTAAGGAAAGCCATTTCGGTTCCACTCATTGTTGGTGGAGGCATACGCAGTAAGCAGCAGTTCACCGATGCTCTTAGTGCCGGAGCTAACCTTGTAGTGGTTGGAAACGGGCTTGAGACAAACCCGCGAATGTTTGGTTAACTACTCAATCATCTCCTTAATGGGCGTTCCGGTTGCGCCGTTAGGCCAGGTAATCCCAAGGAGTATGGAGAGAGTTGGTGCCAAATCGTTGA
Organism: Tenuifilum sp.; assembly: GCF_037481895.1. NCBI lineage: Bacteria > Pseudomonadati > Bacteroidota > Bacteroidia > Bacteroidales > Tenuifilaceae > Tenuifilum > Tenuifilum sp. The sequence continues at coordinate 37,473 of NZ_JBBFKU010000031.1, read as the reverse complement.
TGTAAACCGGATTAAGTACCGATTTGCGTTTTGCCTTCCATCCATAGAATATTAATGGGACATGTGAGTCGTAGTCGTAGGGTGAGTTTGCCGAGGTTACTTTCCCGTTACGCTCAACCCATCCGGGTTCAAGGTTGATGATTACATCGCCTGAGCGGCGTTGGTTGTAGCTATTCTGGAACTTAACCATGATTCCGTTTGCGAAGTTGCCATTTTGTAGGTTATGCGCGGTGGTACTATTGGAAACACCGCTAAATTCTAGCATAAAATCAGCAACCTTTTGCTGGAAATCGGCAAGGTTAAGGTTGGAATCCTCAATAAGTTTACGGTTCAGGTAGATTTGTTTATCGTGATAGCCGGTAATCCAGTTTCCCTGTCCGTAGAGTGCATTAAGGTAGCTTCCTAGTAGTATCATAGCCTTTTTGGGGTCGAAGTAACCACCAGGAATCTTCGATTTTTCGAGGTAATCGGGGGTTGAGGCTACACCTTGGTCGGAGGTTAGTATAAAAAGACAGTTCTCCTTACCAACGGTTGAGTTGATAAACTCAAGGAAATGGGCAAGTTCCCTATCGAGGCGGAGGTAGGTATCCTCCATCTCAATGGAGTGTGGGCCAAATTTGCCACCAATAAACCGGTTAGCGCTAAAGGTAATGCAAAGCAAGTCGGGATGCTCATCGGCCCCAAGATTTTCACCCACAACCGCTGCTATGGCGAGGTCCTTGGTGAGTAGGTTGCCGTAGGGGTTTTCAAGTAAAACCTTAAAGTCGGTTTTGGGTTGGGGTTTTCCAATAATGCCATCCATCATACCTTTTAGCTTTTCAGCTAAACTTTTCTTCTTCTCAACTAACTTTACAGCAGCGGTGTCGGCTTCTTCATATTTCTGAATTGGCTGTAAAGCCTTCCATTCCCTGTCGGTATAGAGTTTAGCAAAACCTTTGCTATTAAACGTATCTACCCACGCCGGAAGTGCGTCGGTGTAGTAGCTGCTGCTAACCCATAAACCTTTTTCGGTGTCGAACCAGTACATACCATTTGCGCTATGTCCGCCTAAAAGGATTGCCGACCCGGCATCAAGGGCAATGCTAACTACCTTTGAGTTTGCATTATTCAGCTTTAGCTCATCGCCAAAGGTGCTGGTGACCAAATTCTTAGCAGAGTATTTACCGCTAAAAAAGCTGCCACCAACGGTATTCACCTTATCATCGGCAGTTGCTTCAACCTCATTCCCGGTATTACGGTTAAACCATTTATCGGCAATAATTCCATGCACTGATGGGTTAGCTCCTGTGGCAATGGTTGCCAAACCAGGGTAAGCTTGAGTAAGCAGGTAGTTATAACGGGCATTGCGGCAGTAGGTTCCTTCGTTAACAAGGAGTTTAAACCCGTTATCGCCAAACTTATCCCAGTAGCGCGAGATGTAATCGAATCGCATTTGGCTCACTACTAGTTGTACTATGAGCTTTGGCTTTTCCGAGGGTATGGAACGGTTTAGCTGTGCGGTTGAAGTTTCAATAAGTCCAAATACCAAGATTGTTGAAATAAATACTGAAAGGCGCATGGTTAAATCGGGTTTAATTAATAAAAACTACTTTTTTACGTAAAGAAAACTTTTTGCAATCAACCGCAAAAATATAAATGCCGGGTTGAATATTCATTGCCTTGCTATCGCCAAAAAATCGTGTTACTCCCGGATTAGCATTACCGGAATGGATGTAGGCAATGGTTTTACCCGTTAAATCGGTAAGTTTTACCTGAATGAATGTTCTTTCAGTAAGTGCTATATCAACCCAAAAATTCCCATCTATTGGGTTTGGGTAAACTGAAAAACACTCTTCAAATGGTTTTGTATCAACATTTGTGGGGTAGGTGGTGATTGTATATAGGGTATCGCTGGCTACCCTTACCGTGCCAGAGGCGGGATTATACCCATCTTTAATTGCTGAGTATGGGTGTTGTAAACCAAATGGAACATTGCTGAATAGCGCTCTACCGTTAAGGTCGGTTTGTTTCTGTTCGCCATTAAAGTTGATGATTGCATTTTGCAATGGGCTTCCCTTAGAGTTAACCTCAAATGTAACCTGGAAGTGAGAGCTGAGGTTAGCCCAGTAATTAACCCTTTGCCATGACAATTCAACCTGATTGCTACCTATAAGGTTGCTCTCGGAGTAGGCTTCAAGGTTTACAGTTGTATCGAGCGGATAGTTCAAGAATGCAACCATTCCGCTAGTGTTAGTTGTTCTGATGCTGTCGCCAAGGACGATTTTAAGATTCTCGTAGGCATTTGAGTTGATTGTGGTAGTTAGGTTTATTTGTCCATTGCACTTGGGTAGCGATAAATCATCGATAAAAACGCAGTCGGAACCTGCCGTTCCATCCCCATCCTTTATGTATACCCACTTAAGCAAATGCGCTCCAACATCAAGCGCTGTAGTAAACTTTTCCCAGTTGCCAATACCACTCCAAATGCCCTGAAGCTTACCATCAATATAAAACTTAAAAAAGTCGTAACCTGTTTCTGAAGAAACCTTATGATAGAAGTTAACTAGTCCCGGTTTTCTGACATCGATGTTTAGGGTACATTCGGTTGATTGTGAGTTAGCAATTGAGGGCGATTTTAGGCTATAGGTTCCAGTGTTTGCTGCAGTATTACTTGCAATCCAGGTTCCATTGGTAAATGTAAAACGTTCTGGTACACCCTGTTCAAAGCTTTCGGTTGCTTGAACTTCGTTGTCAGGCTCTAGTGTGAAATTTACCGTATGGTATTCATTTGCCGATACAGTTAGCTGTTCAATTTTACTTGGTTTGTAACCGTTTGCAATAGCTACAATTTGGTAAGTACCTGGCTCTATCATTCTGAAGTACTGTCCGTTTGAAGGGGTAGTTTTAACGGATGAGTTTAGCCTGTCGCGATTTAATACTATTACTTCAGCATCGATGGGCTCGTTCGAGGTATTCTTAACAGTTCCTCCAAACCCATAAAGGGCACTTTTTAGAAAGTTGATAAGCGAAGCGCTGTTGTAGTTCCAAAGGGTTGGTAGCAGTTCAGAGCCAAGTAGCTTTGTATTGGATAATTCAATGGTAATCTCGCGGCATCGGTGATAGTAATTCATGTAATCCTGCCTTCCACCAGTAACCACATACCAATCGCCCCCATTGGTTATTCCATTTTCAAATCCATCCATGTATGTTGATGGGCTGTATTTGTGAACAGTATCAACGTATGCCCTTGAAAGGGTTACAAACAAGTCGTTATCGGGGTGTTTTTCCTGTGCCGATGTCCAGGTATCCCAGGGGTAGTTTACCACTTCGGCACCTCCATGGAAGTTAGCCGAAAGCACTAATTGATGCTGCATCGCAAAGTTCATCATAGCCTGTGTTTCCGTTTGCCACTGGTTGTTGTCGGGGTGCTGGCCGGCTCGAGGGTCAGGGAAGTTGCGATTAATATCAATGCCGTTAGCATTGGAACGTCTTGCATTCACAACGGTTGAATTACCGCCGTAGTAAGTTCCATCGGGGTTGGCATTAGGGTTGATATAGATTTGCAGGTTATCAACCAGTTCCCTAACCTGGGGCAGGGCGTTGTAGTTCGATAGCAGGTAGTCAATAAGCATAAGCAGTAGGATGTATCCAGTGGTTTCATCGCCATGCATGGTACTGGTATAAAAGACCTCGGGTTCAGGCTCATTGCTTTCCACATTATCGGAAATTTTTAAAATATATAGTTTGCGTCCCTGAACGGTAGTTCCAATGGAATCGAGCTTACAAAGGGTAGGGTAGTCTGTTTCAAATTTTTTCATCATGGCCCTGTAAACCTCATAGGTGGGATACCTATCCCATCCTGCCATCTCCTCAATGGTTGTTGCCATTACAACTGCCTTGGCACTTAGGCTCGATGGATGTGGAAGCACTTCAACCTTATACCCTAACTTAAGAAAAGCGTCATATTCCTGCTGGTTGGCATAGGCATAAATAGTATCTCCCTTGATATTATCAATTGATACGGTTTGGGTGATTATGGTGTTTACCTTGTTGCGATTAGACTCAAGAAACCTAAAGTAATACTCGTTGTTTTGTGGGAAAACAAAACAGGGCAAACCAGTAATAAAAAAAAGAAGGAGGGTTTTGTTAAATGCCATATTAGGTGATTTTTGATGTTGTAAACTTAAGTAAAATTTGATAGATTTGAGTGAAATCCTTAAGTCAAAATGAAGTGTAATATCAACAAAATCAACCTGAAACTTTTACCAATATGTTTTGCCTCTATTACTTTGTGTTTAGGGTATCCGGCAAAAGCACAGGTTGACACTTCCTTAAGCCTTGCGGATTTGCTGTTACTACCCATTGAAAATTTAATTGAAATTCCGGTTGTAACCTCAGCTTTGTATGAGCAAAAGCTATGGGAATCCGCGTCAAAGACCTTTGTTATTACCCGTGCCGATATTGAAAATCGTGGATATTTTGATCTTACTGATGCGCTTAGGGATGCTCCATACTTTCAGCTGCAATCGGAATATGGGCACTGGATGAAAGGAGCAATAGTAAACCTTAGAGGGCATAGGAGTGGCGATTCGGGCAACAATAAGTTCCTTATACTTATTGATGGCGTAAAGCTTAGCGACGAAGCCGAGGAGGGCCTGTTTCTGGGGCTTAATAGCATTCCGCTTAGCAATGTGAAGCAGATTGAAATAGTTTACGGCCCCAATTCTACCCTTTACGGTCGCGATGCCTATGCCGGTATGATTAACATCATAACTGAAACGGACGATTATTCCTTTGGTAATTACTCATACGGTAGCTTCAATACTCAACGCATTGGCGCAGGATTAACTAAAAACGTTGGCACTTCAAAGTGGGTATCACTCAACTATTCTTCGTATACTAGCGATGAGCAAGATCCAACAAACAAATCAGTTACCTACAAGAACAGGCATGTTTTTCCTACACATCCCTATACCGAGAGGTTTTACCGGGGTACAAGAAACTCTATGTATAATGTTGGATTGGGTTGGGGGGGATTAAAAGTTCGATTCTTACAAAATAACATTGAGGCAAGCGAGACCTATGGTTGTAATCCAGACTTCTATGTTTCCGAGTACTCAACCGTAACAGCTCTTACTAACCAAATTCTACACCTGGAGTTCTCCAAAAATATTACTGCAAAAGGGACACTTTCATTTTCAGTTTACCATAAAAAGCACGAATTGGATCCTCGAACAGCTAACCTTTATACTGCCGACTTAGGACGCAGCGGAACAATTAACTTTGCCGATTCAACCGTTTTGGTTGATTCCCTATATGCCTACGGTGGTAGAAAATATTACTACTTTCGTACACTAACCACAGGTTTTAAAACTCGGTATTTTTATCAGCCATCCGCTAAGCTGAATATTACCTCAGGTATTGATTTTGATTTCATTAATGGTATTCCCATTATTAGCGAGGGTAAAGGCGGTAAACCAATTACAACTGAAGCCCAGCGCAGCAGATGGGAACATAGTTTTAATACCTTTGGTGCATACTCTGAGTTAAACTGGAAATTGGGTTCAAAATTCTTTGCTACTGCAGGTGGGCGTTTGGACTATTCTAGCGACTATGGCTTATGCTTTAACCCTCGTATGGCTTTAGTTTCACGCAAGAATAAATTTGTTTATAAGGTTATTTTTGCTCAGGGGTATTTGGCTCCAAGTGTTACCCAGCGGTATTTTGAGAGTAAAACTACATTCTCATGGATTAAACCCAATCCAAACCTTAGACCCGAACGGAATTACTCAATAGATATCGATGCAACATACATTGCTAATAACATTCAGGTTACAGCAAACCTTTTTGGAAACCATATTCGCGATGGCATTGTGGAATCGTACCAAACAGGCGATTCGGTTTATGTTCAAATTGGTAATGAACTATACTACGTGCCTTTAATTCAGAGTCTTAACCTTTTTAAAGGTTTCAGGTATGGTTGTAATATCGATGCTACTTTGATGCTTAATCCAAACTTCGATTTCTATGCGGGTTACTCTTTTCTGACTGGCCACGATGGTTTTAATGGCACAAGGGTTTTGTTGAGCAACAATCTGATTTCAACTCATACTATAACATCTAACTTGACATATAGGTACCATAAAATATTACTGAATGCTGGTATTCAATGGTATAGTTCACGAAAAATTTTATCGCCTCACGTGAATACGCTTTACTCCAATTTTGTTGACAGCAACGGTTACATAAATTTCGATCCAGTTCTTTTGGTAAATGTTAATGTAAAAGCGAATAATATCTGGAAAGGACTATCGGGTTTCCTGCACATCGAGAACTTACTCAACACCGAATACTATGGGCAAACCATAAATGCAAACTGGGGAAGCCCTAAAATACTTCAGGACCTCCGTAGAATTGATTTTGGGATTGAGATTAGGTTCTAGCCGACTTTTACTTTATGAGATTTATGGAAAGTGGGTACTCAAAACGCTCGCCATTCGACGATTTTACCGATGCTATAATGGTTAAAATAAGCCCTAAAAGGAAGATGGCACCCAGTAGTACGAAACCAACCAGAAATATTACAAGAATACCTGCTATAATTGAGTAAATGGTAAGCGATAGCTGAAAGTTTAATGCTGCTTTACCCTGCCGGTCAACCTCAGGGAATTCTTCTTTTTTTAGTAACCAAACAACAAGTGGCCCAATAATATGCCCAAAGGGAATTATTAATCCCGACAGCGCTGAAAGATGACAGAGCATGCTGAAAGTACGCTCATCGTTACTTGTGTAAGTAATGTTTTCCATAATGAAAGTATTTATACCAAAATTACGAAAATTTATCGTAATCTGCTGCATTGACTGTAAAATATTAAAAAATATGTCAGAACATATGGGTTAGTCCTAAATTATTGGGAAATTATTGAGAATTTAAAAAAGAGAGCCATACTTTTTGACTTGAGATTTTATGAACTTCAAGGTGAATTAAATTTCACGGGAAAAAATCAAACCATATCTTTCTTGCTTTCACAAAAAAGTCATAAAAAACTTTAGTCAGGAGCAATAGATAGTATAATGAATTGTTTTGCAAAATATTGCAATGAGTACAATTCATTGAATTAAGGTATTGTCCGAATTTTATTGTTTCTTTAACAAGTCGCGTATTTCAGTCAGTAGTATTTCTTCCTTTGAAGGTTCCGGAGGGGTAGAAGGAGTGGCCTCTTCTTTTCTTTTAAGTGAATTTATTGCTTTAATTACCATGAATATGGCAAATGCAACAATTAAAAAGTCAAAGGTAACCTGCAAAAAATTACCATAGTTAATTGTTACTGCAGGGGTGGTTCCTGTGGCTTCTTTTATTACAAATTTTAAATCTGTAAAGTTTACTCCCCCTATCAGAAAGCCAATGGGTGGCATTATAATATCGTTTACAACGGAAGAAACAATTTTTCCAAATGCTGCTCCAATTATTATACCTACTGCCATATCTATAACATTCCCTTTCATGGCAAAGGTTTTGAATTCATTAATTACTTTCATACACCATAAATTTTTAAGGTTATGGTTAAAGTTATTACATAATATTTACACAAGCAATTTTTTAAAGTTTATCTGCGATATGTTGTTTCGTTAAGTAGAAAAAACTCGTAAAAAACAAAGTTTCAAGTTGGCTATAGGGCAAACTAGTTGTCGTAATGGGTATATTTTGATTTCAATTTTAAAGATTTTCAGAATGTTAAGTTTTTCTATAATTTGGCCTTAACTTTTCAATATGAACAATAGGTATAAAAACAAGAATGATGCATAATCAAAAAAAATACCGGCCTTAAAGCCGGTATTTAGTTTATTCCATTAGCTTGCGGTACTTTATCCTATGGGGTGTATCGTCGCCAAGCCGTTTCTTTTTGTTTTCCTCATACTCCGAGTAGGTTCCTTCAAAGAAGTAAACCTGGGAGTTACCCTCAAAGGCAAGTATGTGAGTAGCAATACGGTCGAGAAACCAACGGTCGTGCGAGATTACCACGGCGCAGCCGGCAAAATCCTCCAATCCTTCCTCAAGGGCTCGCAGTGTGTTCACATCGATATCGTTGGTAGGCTCATCGAGCAGAATAACGTTTCCCTCCTCTTTAAGGGCAAGTGCAAGGTGAAGCCTGTTCCGCTCCCCACCCGATAGCATGCCACATTTCTTTTCCTGATCGGCACCGGAAAAGTTGAAACGCGCCACGTATGCACGGGCGTTTATTTGACGGCCGCCCAGCAAGATATTATCGGCGCCGCCCGATATCACCTCAAATACCGTTTTATCGGGGTCAATTGCTTTGTGTTGCTGGTCAACATAGGCTAGCTTTACGGTTTCGCCTACACGGAATTCGCCGCTATCGGGCTTTTCAAGCCCCATAATAAGGCGGAAGAGTGTGGTTTTACCTGCACCGTTGGGGCCAATAACACCTACTATTCCGTTTGGTGGAAGCTTAAACGAAAGGTTTTCGAAAAGCAGCTTATCGCCGAAAGCCTTGGAAACGTTGCTGGCTTCAATTACCAAATCGCCAAGTCGAGGCCCGTTGGGGATGAAAATTTCAAGCTTTTCTTCCTTCTGTTTTACGTCCTCGTTCAGGAGCTTATCGTATGCCGAGAGGCGGGCTTTTGACTTGGCATGACGGGCTTTAGGCGACATACGCACCCATTCCAGCTCGCGCTCAAGGGTTTTACGGCGTTTACTCTCCTGCTTCTCCTCCTGAGCCAGGCGTAACGATTTTTGCTCCAGCCATGAGGAGTAGTTCCCTTTCCAGGGAATTCCTTCGCCACGGTCGAGTTCCAGGATCCAACCTGCAACATTATCGAGGAAGTAACGGTCGTGGGTAATGGCTATAACAGTTCCTTTGTACTGCTGTAAGTGCATCTCGAGCCACTGAACCGACTCTGCGTCCAGATGGTTGGTCGGCTCATCCAGCAAAAGTACGTCGGGCTGCTGAAGCAGAAGCCTACAAAGGGCAACCCGGCGGCGCTCTCCCCCTGATAACACCTTTACGGGTGTATCGCCCTCCGGGCACCGGAGAGCATCCATAGCTCTTTCAAGTTTCGAGTCCAGGTTCCAGGCATCCAGATGTTCTAACTTGTCAGTTAGTTCGCCCTGTTTTTCAATGAGTTTGTTCATCTCATCGTCGCTCATAGGCTCTGCAAAGCGAGCATTTACCGCTTCGTATTCCTTGAGCAGGTCAACTACCTCCTGAACGCCCTCCTCAACAACCTCACGGACTGTTTTATTTTCGTCCAGTTGAGGTTCCTGTTCCAGGTAGCCCACTGTGTAGCCCGGTGAAAATACCACTTCCCCTTCGTACGATTTCTCAACCCCTGCAATAATCTTCATCAGGGTCGATTTACCCGAACCGTTTAAACCAATAATACCAATCTTAGCGCCGTAAAAAAACGACAGGTAGATGTTGTTCAGCACTTTCTTGTGGGGAGGGAAAGTTTTACTCACCCCCACCATGGAAAAGATAATTTTTTCGTCGGCCATTGTGTTTACATTTTCAGCTGCAAAAATAACCGCCGGCAGGCAAATACCCGTCGGCGGTAAAAAAATATTTTCAGATTCTACTACTTATTGATTTTTGCAAAGTCCTTGGATAGGAAACCATCGCCTTTTGATTTGGATATGGTATGCATATCGTAGTAGTAGAGTTGGTCGTCGCCGGCGCCCAGAATCATTTTCCAAACACGCCACTGTAAGCGACTGCCTTCCGGGCCAACCTTATGCAGGTAAAGCACATTTGGGTTCTTTTCCTGGATAGCCTTTTGTATATCCTCCGGGTTTACAACCTTGATGTTAAACTTGTAAACCTTACGGATTTCGGCAAGTGGGCGAACACTCTTTTCTAGTCCACTTTCGGTTACCCATAGTTCCTTGTTCTTAATCTGCTTAATGTTCTTGTTGTAGAACTTAAAGGCATCCTTCTTAATGAGCTTTGGATTCTCATTAATGGCGGTGATATAGTTTTGCATGAAACGGATAATACCCTCAAGTTTGTATGTGTATGTGTCCTCGGATAAATCCTTGTAGCTAAGTGGAACGGAGCAGATATCGGGCATATCGGTAATTTTTGAAACGGCAGCCCCCATCGATACGCTCAGGAAATTGTAAGTAGGAGCAATCTTGTCCTTGTCGAACCGCATTTGGATTAGCACCAAGAACGACTTGTCGATATCCTTGCGCATATCGTTAAACTCCTTAGCGGTAATGAACTTGTAAGGGGTAATTTTCCATGAACGTTCAACGGCTTCACGGATTTCGATATTAAATTGCGATGTAGGATTGTTTTCAAGTACCACATAGGTTGTTGAAGCCATAAATGCCTTTACATCCTCGGGCCTAACCAGGTTACGTTGTGCCATGCCCCATAGGGTTATGGTTACCAGTCCGATAATAAGTGATAGCTTCTTCATGATCATCTATTTTTATGGTTTTTGTGTTTTTCGATTGCCATTCACAAATTTAATACACTTTTCAATACTGATAGGTTCAAATCTGAAAATTCCTTCAATAACGATTTAATATTTTTTAAATCAATAATTTAATGATTGTCGCTAATAGGTTTTATTGGTAATTGAGAATCTAAAAAATGTTTTTTAGCATTTTTTCTTACCTTTGCGCATGGTGGAAACGATATAGCATGGTTTAACCTAACACAATTCCAATGACAGAAAGTAGAAATAAGATTGTCAATGCGGATGAGATCAAGAAGGCTGTAAACCTTGGCCCAATCATTGGTGATGGGTTTGCCCGTTTACTGATGTACATACTCCGATTCAATGAGCTTAACAAGAAGTACGCTAACGTGGCAAACCTTCAGGGGCTTGAATTTCTCAATGCAGCGCTCGATATCCTTGAGGTTAAGTTCGAGGTTAACCCCGAGGAGCTAAAACGAATTCCAAAGAATGGAGCGTTTATTTCGGTTTCGAACCACCCTTTTGGTGGAATGGATGGTATTTTGCTTCTAAAAATTATGCTTGAGCAGCAGCGCGATGACATTAGGCTGCTCTCAAATTTCTTGATCAAGCGTATTCCCCAGGTTGAAAAATTTGTATTTGCTGTTGACCCCTTCGAAAATGGTGGTTATCAAAAAAGTTCCAATATAAGCGGGTTAAAAGCGGCTTACACACACCTATCGGAGGGTGGTGCACTTGGTCTTTTCCCTGCCGGTGAGGTGTCAACCTACTACGACAACGTAGATGAAACCGGTGTGACAGACAGACATTGGCAAAGATCAATGATTAAGTTCATCAAGAATGCACGCGTTCCGGTTGTTCCCATTTACTTTCAGGGTGAGAATAGCCGCCTGTTCCACTTACTTGGACTAATTCACCCACTACTCCGTACTGCCAAGTTGCCTTCGGAGTTACTTAACAAAAAGAACCAAACCATCAGGGTGCGTATTGGTTACCCAATTAGCGTTGAGGAACAGGATAACTACTGCGATATAGAGAAATTTGGTCGGTTCCTTAGAGTTAAAACATACTCGTTGGGATCAACCATCGATGTGGATAAGTTCTTTAAGTATAAGCTAAAATCGGAACCTGAACCCGAACCTATCATTCCTCCTGTTCCACAGGAAGTGATAGAGGATGAGGTTTCAAAACTGATTGAAAATTACCTGCTGTTCCGTAGCAAGAACTATGCGGTTATTTGCGCCCCTTCAGTTGAGATGCCTAACCTGATGACTGAAATAGGTCGCCTACGCGAAATTACCTTCCGCGACGTGGGCGAGGGTACAAACCGAAAAATTGACGTGGACGAGTTTGACCTCTACTACTGGCAGCTATTTATTTGGGATGAGGACGAGCGACGTATTGTTGGTGCATACCGTGCCGGCAAAGGGAAAGAGATAATTGAAAAGTACGGCATTGAAGGATTTTACATCCAAACACTTTTTAAAATTGATAAAGCCTTTGCTCCAATTCTTGAGCAGTGCATTGAGCTTGGCCGTTCGTTCATTGTGCCCGATTATCAACGCAAGCCGCTACCGTTGTTCCTACTCTGGAAAGGGATTCTCTACTTCCTTATTAAAAACCCGGAGTACCGCTACCTTATTGGCCCTGTAAGTATATCGAACCGATTTTCCGATTACTCCAAGGGAGTAATTATCAGCTTCATGAAATCGAACTACTACGACCATGACTTTGCCCGATTTATAAAATCGCGCAATAAATTCAAGGTGCCTATTAAAGATGAGGAGTTCGATATCATTTTTAACAATAGCGACGATCTTGGGAAACTCGATAAGTTCATCCAGGAGGTTGAACCATACGATTACCGCATGCCCGTGCTACTGAAAAAGTATGTTAAGTTAAATGGCAAAATAATTGGCTTCAATGTCGATCCTAAGTTTAACAACGCGCTCGATGGCCTGCTAATACTCGATCTTTTCCAGGTACCTGCTGAAACTATCACTTCGCTTTCCAAGGAGATCAACGATAAATCGATACTGGAAAGGTTTAACATTACCGACTACACCTTTGAGGATCAGGCAGAGTAAAAAGAACAGAAAAGGCAGCAAAAGCGCTGCCTTTTTTTATGAGTAAACGTTTAAACTAATGGTTTGCGGTTTAGTCTATTAAAAAAAATCCATATGAACAGATATTTCTTAATCTTCATAGCTTTTGCTTTTTGGGGGTGTTCCAATCGTACCGTAACCGATGATGCAAAGCTCGAACAGCGTGCCAAAGCACTCCATTCCAAGATGATTACCATTGATACCCATACCGATACCCCTTTAAATTTTCTCCGCACCGGCTTCGACTTTACCGGCCAAAACAACACCGCAATTGGTAGCAAGGTGGATTTGGCAAAAATGGAGCAGGGTGGGTTAGATGCTGCCTTTTTTGCGGTATTCATTGGTCAACGCGAGTGCACACCTGAAATGTATGCTCAGGTTAATGCAAAAGCCAAAGAGATATTTGAAGCTATTTACACTACCGTTAACAAGCACAGCAACCGTGCATCAATTGCAACTAAACCCGACGATGTGTATAGGTTAAAAAAGGAGGGTAAACGCGCCATTTACATAGGGGTTGAGAATGGTTACCCCATAGGTGATGATCTCAGCCAGGTAAAGCTATTCTACGATATGGGAGCCCGTTACATCACCCTTTGCCATACACGGAATAACCAGATATGCGACTCATCAACGGATCCTGAAGGCCCACACCACAATGGGCTAAGCCAATTTGGCCGCGAGGTAGTTGCGGAAATGAACCGCCTGGGAATGATAGTGGATGTGTCGCACATATCCGATAAGGCCTTCTACGATGTGCTGGAGGTTTCAAAGGCCCCTGTTATTGCTTCGCACAGTTGTGCCCGCGCTATTTGCGATAACCCACGCAACCTTACCGATGATATGTTGCGTGCCTTGGCCAAAAATGGCGGTGTGGTGCAGATGTGTATCCTGAGCGAGTATGTAAAAAAAGGTGAACCCAACCCAGCCCGCGATAGCGCTTACCGTGCACTCCGCAGGAAGTGGAATAACTTCAGGGGCTTAACCCCTGAACAGGAAAAACAGGCCACTACAGAGTGGTATGAGCTTGAGGAGAAATACCCGGCATCGCTAGCTACTGTAGCCGATGTGGTTGACCACATCGATCATATGGTTAAAGTAATGGGAATTGACCATGTGGGCATAGGCACCGATTTTGACGGTGGTGGCGGAGTTGATGGTTGCCGCGATGCCTCGCAGATGTACCGCATAACCATGGAGCTCCTCCGTAGGGGATATTCCGAAAAGGATATCCGTAAAATCTGGGGCGAGAACTTCCTTCGGGTTTTCCGCGAGGTGGAAAAGAGAAAGGAACGGGGATAGGAAAAGCTCATATTGTTTGAAGAATCAGATGACATCTCACAAATTTGGAGTCAATATTGTCTAGTTAAGGATACTTGACAATACCTTTGTCTTCTTCACTCCCTTTGTCATGCTGAGCCCAGCCGAAGCATCTCTTTTCTCTTTTATTCTCTTTTGCCATTACCTGAGATCCTTCGCTTCGATCAGGATGACAAAAGGAAAGTCTGTTTTATTATCTAGTCGACATAGATTGGTGATATTAAACTATCAAGTAAAAAAGTAGCCAATAATGAGTAATATTCAGCCTCAACCTGCTTAATCAGCGTCATCAGTGTTCTATTACTCCCGAACAACGAGCAACGAATCACGAACAACGAAATTGGCCGACCCTCCCGCCCACAGGCGGGATGCGCTAACCAACTGATTGATTAGTTGTTGGTTGATGGTTGATAGTTGTTGGTTGAAGAGAGAGGCAAAAGATAAAACTTAAGGGAACTGAAATACTTGAATTTGGCTAAAATGAATGAAGGAGAAGAACTCACAAAAGAAAAAGGAGGCTTGACTACCTCCTTCTTTATCTTGGTCGGGGTGGTGCGAGATTGAACGGTCGACCCTCCCGCCCACAGGCGGGATGCGCTAACCAACATGGGAAAAATGAAAAAAGGAAGCGATTTGCTTCCTTATCACCTGTCGGGGTGGTGCGACTCGAACGCACGACCCCCTGCTCCCAAAGCAGGTGCGCTAACCAACTGCGCCACACCCCGAACTTTAAACTTTCAGCGGAGAGGGGGGGATTCGAACCCCCGGTACCCCTTGCGGAGTACGACGGTTTAGCAAACCGTTGGTTTAAGCCACTCACCCACCTCTCCGGGCTTGCTTAATCAGCCTTGCTTCCGCTAAAAGCAACGCAAAAGTATAAAATCTTATTTTATGTGCAAAATAATTACAAAAAAAAGAGGGATTGCTCCCTCTCTTCTATTGATTATCAGTTTACTTGTAGCTATTTCTTTTTAGGCTCGTTGCCCGATTTGGCAATGTTATCGCGCATGTTGGTGTCGGCCTCAATATTCTTAATACGATAGTAGTCCATCACACCAAGGTTACCGCTACGGAATGCCTCGGCAATAGCTTTAGGAATCTCAGCTTCAGCTTCAATTACCTTTGCACGGGCTTCCTGGGCTTTGGCTTTCATTTCCTGCTCAAGGGCCACTGCCATTGCCCTGCGCTCCTCGGCCTTAGCCTGTGCAATATTTTTATCGGCGTTAGCTTGATCCATTTGCAGTACGGCTCCAATGTTACGGCCTATATCAATATCGGCAATATCAATCGAAAGGATTTCGAAAGCGGTTCCTGCATCTAACCCCTTATCGAGAACGGTTTTGGATATTTTATCGGGATTTTCAAGCACTTCCTTGTGGCTAAGCGATGAACCTATGGCGGTAACAATACCCTCGCCAACACGAGCCAAAACGGTTTCCTCGCCGGCACCACCAACCAGTTGCTTGATGTTTGCCCTAACGGTTACGCGAGCTTTAGTAATGAGCTGAATACCATCCTTTGCAACGGCTGTTACAGGAGGTGTGTTAATCACCTTAGGATTAACTGACATCTGAACAGCTTCAAATACATCGCGGCCGGCAAGGTCAATGGCAGTAGCCATTTTAAAATCGAGGGGTATATTGGCCTTTTGGGCCGATACCAGGGCATGAACAACCTTAGAAACCCTACCACCAGCCAGGAAATGGGCCTCCATCTCGTTCCGGTTAAGGGTAAGGCCAGCCTTTGTTCCCTCAATCATGGCCTGTACAATAACCCGGGGTGGAACCTTGCGCCAACGCATAAAAATAAGCTGCAGGAGCGATATCCTAACTCCCGATACCAGCGCTTGGAACCATAGCCCAACGGGTACAAAGTAGAAAATTATCCATAAGCCTACAACGCTCAGGGCAATAATCAGAAGTAGTGCACCAACTTCATTCATAGTTTTGAGTTATTTAGGTTTAACAATGATTTTATTTGTTTCAACATGTACTACAACAATGGGTGTGTTTGGGTTAATAAGTTCACCTATGGTTGTGGCCTCGACGGTTTTACCCTTAATGGAGGCTTTGCCCATTGGTGCAAGACGGCTGATTGTAACCCCTTCATCGCCCACCTGTATTTCGTTCTCCAACTCTTCAACTGCTTTTGAACTGATGCTTGTTTCGAGCGAAACACGCTTCCAGGTTCTCGCCCTTAGCGAAAAAACAAGAGTTGCAATTGATGCAATAGCTGTAAAAAGGAGGGTTAAATGTCCTGCTGTGGTTCCATGGTCGGCGTATGCAGAGTAAACAGCGTATATAATGATTAAAAAACCACCAATGCCCGCAACTGTAACACCGGGAATCATAAAGAATTCCACCACCAGCAAAAACAGACCTAAAACGATAAGTGCAATAATCCAGAACATAGTTTAGCTATTAGTTTGATGCAATGGTAGCGCTAAGCCCGCGGCGGTGCAGTTCGTTCATCATACCCTCAAGCGTTTCAAAGTGGCCATGCTTGATATCGCACTTCCCTTTGAAATGTGTAATAAGGGCACACTGCTCTGCCTGATGGGGATCGTGGTTGCAAACCTCAACCAACGTATCAATTACAAAATCAAAGGTATTAACATCGTCGTTGTGAAGGATTAAAATGTACTCAAGTTCTGCCGAAGGCAGAAGTTTTCCTTTACCTTGAACCTTTTCCTTAACTGCCATATCACGTAAACATTTATTAGGCTAATATAGCTATTTTATGGTGTAATATCAATAACAACCGCCTTAAGCATTCCGCTTGCAATCAGATTTTCCTTAACGCGGTTGGCCTCATCGATACTGTTAAAATTCCCAATGATGTAAATGTGATCGCCATTGGAATCAACCTTACGGGTTAGCTCCTTTCCCTGTGAGAGGTTTCGAACAGTATTGATTTCCGAGTCGGTTAAAGGGGTTTTGTATCGTCCTACTTCTACTATGTACAAGCGGTTGTCAGTCTTTGACGGTTGAACCTGCTGTACTGCGTCCTCAAGTTGCTGAGCTCGTTGGGTTGTAATACGTGTCCCGTTGAGCCAGGCCACGATAAAAGCATCTTTGAAGCCCTTTTGCTTAACTGTAGCAAGCGCCTTTTCCGCATCGGAGTAGCGAGTAAGGTTACCAATGTAGTAGCGAATGATGTTTCCGGTTTTATATCCGTAAATAGGAACCATACCCTTAAAGAATGAAGGTTTTTGTGGGGTGCTGAAAGCGCCAATCTGAATACGATAGATTACCCCACTGGGAAGTGGTTCATCAATGGGGATTGGCTTTTCGTCGGAATAGTAGGGTTTATCGGTAACGCCAAAGTCAGCGGGCATTTCGTCAATTATGGCAATGGTTGGTGTGGCCTGTTTAATGGCCGGTTCACTTTTTAGCTTAGGGATGTCTACTGCAACCTCTTCCACGGTTTTGGTAGGTTTTTGTTCCTCCTGAGCTAGGTTTAGGCTTGATTGGCCAAAAATATTTCTTTCAAGCTTAATGACATTGCTTAGCAGCTGTTGTTCCATAAGGCGTAATCGCCAAATTTTTGCAAAGGCAAGGTCAAGCTGCATTAACCCTAAGTCCCTTAAAAGTGAAACCTCAAAAACGCTTTCAACCTGGCCGGTTGAATCGAGGTTGTTAAGAATGGCCATTGCGGCCCTAAAGTTGTTTTGGGCATCGGTGGTTAGCTTTCGAACTTCATTATCGCGGTTACCGCTTTTTACACGGGCCACCTCAATGCAATCGGAGTAAATTTGATATTTTTTATCCCAATACTTTTTAAAATGGTCCGAGTATTGTTTCATGGCTGCAACCAGCTGATTATATTCAGCTGTGCAAGCATTGTTATTGTTGTCATTAGCTGAGAGGCATCTATTGTAGGCCTCCCTCCTCTCAAGGGCTAAATTTCTGAAACGGATAAGCTGTGGTGTTAACTTTTCGGCTTCGGCAAGTCTATTGATTTCGTCGGTGCGGAAAACGGTTGAGGCAAACTGTGCCTGATAGATAAAATCGGGGTTATCGGCAACAAACGAGGTGTTGCTTTCGTCCTTTGGCTTGCGTTTTCCGGTAAGGTATTCCTGCTCAATTTGGCTGGCACTTGCAAAAAGCAAATCGGCCTCCTTTTGGGCGGCAAGCATATCATCCTCAACCTTGGTTACCTGCTTTTCAAGCCTAACCCGCTGCTCGGCTGTAGTTACATAATCGAAACGGCCTCGCAAGTCCTCTAACTTAATTTTAAGCGAATCGGCAAGTTTTTGTGCAGCAAAGCCTTTGGCTAAAACACGACTATACTCAGGGTCGTTTTCTACGGAGTTGAACTTTGCCGGTTTTTTATTCTCAGCGGCTTCAGCCTTAGGTTTATCGGTTTCAACTTTTGAACTGGGTACTTTAGGTGAGACGCTAAGTTTTGACTCAACAGGATTAAGCCTTGCTATTGAAAGTAATTCCTTGTAGCTATTTGGAGTGCGTCGGGTAGGGTTGATATCGTTTCGGATAAGGAAAACATTTAATGTATCGGGCATGTGTAGCCGGTTCGATGTGAAACATGCCAGGGTATCGTTGCTTCCGGTCAGGAATAGAAAGTCATCGTAGGTTGAGTTTATTGGGAAACCTAGATTTTCGGGGGTGCTCCACTGTTTTTTTTCCGGATTATAAACCGATTTGTAAATATCGTAGCCTCCCATTCCGTAATGACCCTTCGATGCAAAGTAAAGGGTAACGCCATCGGGCATAATAAATGGGTATTCCTCGTTCAACGAGGAATTGATAATATCGCCTAAATTCTCGGGTTTGCTCCACTTCCCGTTATCAAGTAGTTGAATGCGGAAAATATCGGTACCCCACGATGAAGACTTGCCATAACTGGAGTAGTAAAGGTAATCGCCAGGTTTTATATTCTTGGGGTAAAACATTAAAGAGGTGTAACCCATTTGCTTGTCGGTGGCAGTGCGAAGGTTTTCGGGGACTGGAGTAAAAGAGCCTTCGGGCAATAGCGATGAGTAGTAGTTCAGAAAGTTACTGGGGCTAGCCTGTTTTCTGTCGAAAACAGTAGGGCTATAAACGTAACGGGTGAGGAAGGAGCCGTTCTCACATGCAGTTACAAGTTTTTCAACTTCATCGATTTTAATGTCGGGCGATCCTCCGCTAACAACAAATCGGCGGTAGTAGTCAATGGCTTCGTTAAACTGGTACGACTGTCGCAAGGCCTCGGCAAGATAAAAGTAAACCATCGTATTGAGTTCGGAAGTTGATGCATCCTTCAGGTATTTCAGCGCCATCTCTACATCTCTTGTCCCTTTAAGGTAACATACACCCAATGCATACTTTATTTCAGGATCGCGGGGAAATTGGTCAAGCAGTTCCTTGTATTTAGGGATTGCCTTAGCGTAACTTTTTGCATTTAGTAATGAGTCAGCCATAGCTCTCTGCATGCCTCCGCTTTTTGCTCCGATGCTATCTACCTGACACCACGATGAAACTGATGAAAGGAAAAATGGGAGTAAGGCTATTATTTTCAACCACTTCATAACTTCAATGCGTTGGAATATTTTAAGACATTCAAAAATAGTGTATTAAAGCCAAATTGAAAAATATTAATTTTTTAAGTAGGGTATTTTTAAAAAGGGTTGTAATAAATGAAAAAGATAGTAACTTAACATAAAACTCCTTGCCATGAAACTAAATCAAAGCATAGCCATAAGCGAGAACGGGTTTATATTCAACCCAATTACAGGAGACACATTCACACTTAACGATTCCGGCTTTCAAATTTTAACAATGCTAAAATCCGGAAAATCGCAAGATGAAATTAAGGATAAGTTGCTTTCAGAGTATGAAGTTGACGAGTTAGTCCTGGAAAGGTATTTACAGGATTTTATTAGCGATTTGAAGCGAAATAATTTACTACTTGAGGAGTAGGACCATGGAACGTAAAAAAATAACAATAGCCATTACCGGCCTCAATAATATTGATAGCCCGGGGCCTGGTATGCCAGTAATTAGAGGCATAAAAGAGTCGACTGACTTTGATGCCAGAATAGTTGGTTTGGCTTACGATCACTTAGAACCCGGAATCTACATGAAGGAATGGGTGGATAAAACCTACATGATTCCATACCCCTCGAAAGGGAAAGAGGCTTTATTTAAAAGAATCAAGGAAATCAATGCTAAAGAAAACATCGATCTGATAATTCCCAACTTCGATGCTGAACTTTTCTCGTTTATAAAGCTTGAAAATCAGATTAATCAGCTTGGTATTAAAACATTTCTTCCTACCCTGGAGCAGTTTGAGGAGCGGCATAAATCAAGCTTGCCAGAGTACGGTAAAAAGTATGGCGTAAATGTTCCAAATAGCGAAGAGGCTTACAGTATGAATGACCTTGCAAATGTTTTACGTTCATACACTTACCCGGTCATGGTAAAGGGAAAATATTATGATGCCTACAAGGCATACTCTCAGGAACAGGCTCAAGCCTATTTTTCAAAGGTGTCAGCTAAGTGGGGGTATCCAGTAATTGTGCAGGAATTTGTTGAAGGAACCGAAGTGAACGTAATTGCCCTTGGCGATGGGAATGGGCAGGTGATTTCAGCGGTTGCCATGCGTAAGCAGTATATTACAGATAAAGGCAAAGCCTGGGGAGGGGTAACCATTTCGGACGATTCAATGCTTGAGCTAACTCATAAAATCATTTCACAAACAAAGTGGAGGGGTGGCATGGAGCTGGAGCTTATTCGTACAGCCGATAACAAGCTATATATCCTTGAAATAAATCCTCGAATTCCGGCTTGGGTTTACCTTGCTGTTGGTGCCGGACAAAATTTACCCGAAGCATTAGTAAAGCTTGCCATGGGAATGGATGTTAAGCCCTACACATCTTACGAAATTGGGAAAATGTTTATCCGTTACTCATGGGATATGATAGTAGATATTGACATGTTTTCAAAGCTGGTAACCAGTGGAGAATTGTAAAATACTAAAAGGTTAAACCAATGGAAAAGAAAAATTTTGAACGTCCAACCATCACAAAGCTAACGCCCGGAATGCCCTCAAAGCATGGCGTAGGCATTGCAGTAGCACCTGTGCAATTTATTGATGGTTTAAAAGTTGACGAACTAATTGAAAAGTATGGCTCCCCACTTTATATCTTTTCGGAATCGGTAATTCGCAAAAATGTTAATGATTTAAAACGCGCTTTTAGTGTCCGTTACCCAAAAGTGCAAGTTGCATGGAGCTATAAAACTAACTATTTAGATGCCATTTGCAGAGTTTTTCACCAGGAAGGATCATGGGCCGAAGTGGTTTCGGGATTTGAATACGAAAAGGCTCGACTCAATGGCATTCCCGGTGAACATATTATTTTTAACGGCCCCGGAAAAACAGAGGCCGAACTTTTAAGGGCAGCCAAGGAGGGTGCTTACATTCACATTGATCATTTTGATGAGCTTTTCCTCCTTGCAAAGGTATGTCAAGCCAATAGTGTTAATGCCCGGGTTGCTATTAGGGTCAACATGGATGTAGGTATTTATCCCAAATGGGATAGGTTTGGGTTTAACTATGAAAATGGCGAGGCTTGGGACGCAATTAACAGAATAATGGCAAATCCACAGCTTAAGTTAATGGGTTTGCACACCCATATCGGAACATATATAATGACAACCGATGCATACCGCATTGCTGCTGCAAAGCTGTCCGAACTAGCGGCCAGTATTGCGCAAAAGTTTAACCATAACATAGCATATATCGATATGGGTGGTGGTTTTGCATCGCGTAACACCCTGCGAGGTGCATACCTTTCTGGTGAAGATACAACCCCCTCGTTCGATGAGTATGCTGATGCCATAACCTCAGCAATTATCAACTCACAAATTAAACCCGATAAATTACCCACTGTAATTCTTGAAACGGGGAGAGCATTAATTGACGATGCCGGAAGTATAGCTGGTACAGTTATAGCAAATAAACGGCTTACCGATGGACGTAGGGCCTTAATTGTAGATGTTGGTGTTAACTTACTTTTTACATCGTTTTGGTACGACCACAAGATAAATCCCACACAGGCTCATTCGGGCTTAGTTGAGGAAACCGTAATATATGGCCCTCTCTGTATGAATATTGATGTATTACGCCCATCAATTATGTTTCCTCCCTTGAAAACAGGTGAGCACTTTTTGATATCCCGAACGGGTGCCTACAATAACACGCAGTGGTTACAGTTTATTACCACCAGGCCTAACGTTATACTAATTGATACTAACCGAAAAACACATATTATCCGTAAAGCTGAGAGCATTGATAGCATTGTTTCAAATGAGAATATTCCAGATCACCTAAAGTAAACCATCAGCATACTTTTTTATGAGAGCGATAAACGGATTAAATACAATCATTAAGGGACTAATCAGAAGCTACTCGCAAATCTTTTTTTCAAGCGAATACTCTTTAGCCATTCTTTTGTTACTCATAACGTTTATCGATTTTTCGATTGGTATTGCTGGGTTGGTTTCAGCATTAGTAGCTACACTTACATCTTATCTGATAAAGCTTGATAGGGAAACAACCGCTAAGGGCTTATATGGTTTTAATGCTTTACTGGTTGGATTTGGGTTAGGATTTTACTATGATATTAGCATTACGCTTCTGCTTTTGGCTGCCATTGCCGGATTTTTTACATTACTTGTTAATATTACACTACAGGGAGTTTTACGAAAGTACTACTTACCCTACCTATCGCTTCCATTTGTGTTAAGCATGTGGCTTGTGCTAAGTGCTACCTGGCAGTTGACATCAACCGAAATAAATCAGAGTAGTGTCTACCTACTCAATAGAATTTTTGATGTTGGCGGTTTTAATTTTATTGCCATTCACGACTGGTGGCTTAACCATGTAAAATCCAATTTCATTAATGGTTATTTTATCTCGTTGGGTTCAATATTCTTTCAGTTTAATGTGCTAGCCGGGGTTTTGGTAGCATTGACATTGATGGCATACTCACGAATTGCATTTTCGTTATCGGTTATTGGGTACAGCGTGGCTTATATTGCCTATTTAACTTTTGGTCTAGATTTGACTACGTTGGGGTATAGCTATATTGGGTTTAACTTTATTCTTAGCGCAATTGCCGTTGGGGGGTATTACTATATACCATCAACGGCTTCGTACTGGTGGGCTGTGGCCATTACACCTGTAATTGCAATGGTAACTATTGGGCTAGCAATTATTTTTAAAACGCTTGGCTTGCCAATCCTTTCGCTACCCTTTAATATTGTTGTTCTTATGTTTATTTACTCCATGCGTTTTAGGATGTCGGCTTCTGGGTTAAGGGAAGTGATGGTGCAGGAAGGGAAACCCGAACTAAATCTTTACTCCTATCAATCGTTTGCTAAACGTTTTCCCAACTATGGGTGGATTAGGATTAGGTTACCCTTTTACGGAGTTTGGACCGTAAATCAAGGTCATCATGGCAATTATACTCACAAAGGGGAGTGGGCGCATGCGTGGGATTTCATTGTTTTAGACTCCGATGGTAAACAGTTTAAAAGTGATGGTCATTTACAAACCGATTATTACTGTTACGGGAAAAATGTAATTGCTCCTGCCGATGGCGAAGTGGTTGAGGTTGACGACGGTGTTGATGATAATCCTGTAGGTGAAATAAATATTAATAAGAATTGGGGAAATACCGTAATAATTAGGCATGCAGCTGGTTTGTATTCCAAACTTTCGCACCTCAGAAAGGGTTCAATTACCGTTAAGGTTGGCGATAAAGTAAAGTTTGGAACAAAAGTAGGCGAGGTTGGCAATTCAGGGCGTTCAGCTTACCCCCACCTCCATTTTCAGATTCAGGCAACCGAGTACATTGGCTCAAAAACCATTAAATACCCATTATCATCATACATTGTTAATGATACTGAACTCAAAACATTCGATTATCCCGCTACTGACCAAAATGTTTGCAATATTGAAACCGACGCATTGCTTAATTCCATGCTAAACTTTAAACCTGGCAAGTTAATTAGCTGGGAAGTTCAACATGAAAATATTACTGAAAATATTACTTGGGAAGTTGGTATTAACTATTTAAATAAGCTATTTATAAAGTGCAACAAAACAAATTCTATAGCATTTTTTGAAATTGATGATGTGTATTTCTACTTTACCCATTTTGAGGGAAGTAAAAAATCACTGTTATACAAATTTTACCTTGCTGCATATAGGATACCCTTAACCTATTTTGAAGGGATAAAGGTATCTGATTCAATACCCGTAAATAAATGGTTTGGTGGAATAGCTCTTTACCTCCATGATTTTATTGCGCCATTCATTCAATTATTGCAAGCTGAATACAGGGTAAAGGTTACAAGAATTGGAAGCGAATTTGACATCGAAGGTTTTAGGCTCGAAACCACCGTAAAGGGCAGATTTCTAAATAGAACAGTTCTAACAGAACGATTTGATTTAGAAATTCGTGCAAACGGTAAAGTAGAAATTATTCAGGAACAAAATAAAACCCTTGCGAAATGCGAACTATAATTGTTATAGCGTCAGTTTTAATGTTAACCTACAGGCTAGGTGCACAAACCGATTTTGCATCGCTTGATAGGTTAAACTATCAATATTTCCTTGGCAAGGATTATAAGAATTTAAAAAGGACTGCCAAAAAAATTTTAAATCAGGGGAATGATTACTACTACCTAAGGATGAGGTTAGGTATTTTGGCCTATGAGAATCAAAGGTATGCCTATGCGTATCGAAATTTTACTCGCGCTAAACAGCAAAACCCTTTCGATACTGTAACAAACGAATATTTGTACTATTGCTACCTTTTGGCAGGCAGGCAGGCTGATGCACTTCAATTTCTCCG
The DNA here is from genome assembly GCF_037481895.1 of Tenuifilum sp. Lineage (NCBI taxonomy): Bacteria > Pseudomonadati > Bacteroidota > Bacteroidia > Bacteroidales > Tenuifilaceae > Tenuifilum > Tenuifilum sp. The sequence continues at coordinate 12,762 of NZ_JBBFKU010000031.1, read as the reverse complement.
CACCCTTTCCGAGAACGATAAAAATAGTCATTTAAAGTCCTTACCCATGGCTAAGGCTCCTGAACTAATATTAAGCTATTCATATACAGGATACGATGTCAAAAAATATCAAACCAACCCCTTAAACTTTGAGGCCATTGAAAATCTGGCTGTATTAAATGCAGGATTAGCTTTCAATTTTTCAGAAAGAGCTAACGGTTTTTTCCAGTACTCAAATACCAGTAAAGTAGCTACTTTTTACTCACCCTCCGATCCCTCAGGCAATTACGATACATACAAACAAAATCAATTTTATTTTAGTTACAAAAGCCTAATTACTCAAGGTTTTGAGTTTTCAGGGTATACCCACTGGGTATTTTTTACCGATGTGTCGAACGTTTCTACTTATGGGCGCAGGAGTTCTTCCCTGAATTTATCAACCGAATCGTTATTTGGATTAAACTTTACATTAATAGGTTGGTATCTGAGAGGGGGTATAAATTTCAACTACAGCAACTTTGCAAATTCAAATCAGTTTGCTACGGAGGCTTATATAACCTATTTGCCTTTTTCAAATTTAAACCTGTATTCAACGGTTAGTGGTTTTTACCAATTGGACAAAAACTGGGGAAGCACTTATCAATCGAATTTTGATGTTGGTTTCAAAGTATTTAAATATTTATGGGTTGAATCCGGTGTGATGATTGGCAATTCTTTCTTGTATTCACGTAATTTTGGCATGGAGCTGAACAACTCATTTATCATTCCTTCTAAAAGTTTTTATGGTAGTTTAGTTATTCCTGCTAAAAAGTTTTCTTTAAGGGTTGGTGGTCATTACTCTGAGATGAACAACTATTCCTGGGATTTGGAGAATAATACTAAAACATCAAAGCTAGTAATTAATGCATTTGGAGTAAATGCTACATTAACCATTAAATTTCAATAGCTATGAAGGTCAAAAATCTAATCTTATTGGTGCTGACAACTTTGACGGTAAACTTAGCGGCTCAGGATTTTGCTAAACTATCAGTAGCATTCACTGAAAGCTATGCTAAGGAAAAGGAAGGCAAGTATGCCGATGCTGCAAAACCCCTAAAGGCCATGTACGATGAAAAATCGTATGAGGTTAATTTAAGGTTGGGATGGTTAACATACCTGCAAGGTCAATTTAGCGAATCGGTAGGCTACTACTCAAAAGCTATAGAGCTTATGCCCTATGCTATTGAACCCCGGTTGGGAATTGTACTCCCCGCATCAGCAATGGGTAATTGGGGTTCAGTAGTTGAGCAGTATAACAAGATACTTTCCATTGACCCTAATAATACTCTTGTGTTGTATCGTATGGGTATGATAAGCTATGAGAATAAGGATTTTAAAAAGGCTTACACTTACTTTGAAAAGGTAGTAAATCTTTACCCCTTTGATTATTACAGCGTACTAATGCTGGGTTGGACAAATTACCAGTTAGGGAAAACAAAGGAAGCCAAGATACTTTTCCAAAAGGCATTACTTTACGACCCTACAAGCGCAAGTGCTAAGGAGGGATTAAGCTTACTGAAATAGTATCAATTGTTTTGGCGATTTAACGTTTCATAGCCCGGTCCATTTCGCGCCGAGCATCTTTATGTTTAAGGTCTTCGCGCTTGTCATGTAACTGTTTACCACGTGCAAGGGCAATGTCAACCTTTGCAAGCCCACGCTGGTTGATGAATAGCTTTAGGGCAATGATGGTTAACCCTTTCTCCTCCGAACGTCGTTTCAGCTTAATGAGTTCCTTTCGGGTGAGCAGTAGTTTACGCTCCTGCTTAGGGTCGTGGTTATTGTATGTACCCCAGGCATACTCGGCAATGTGGAGTCCTTTAATCCAAAGCTCTTCGCCTATAAAGTGGCAGTAAGAGTCCACAAAGCTGGCTTTACCCATTCTTATCGATTTAATTTCGGTCCCTTTCAGCACTATTCCTGCGGTGAAGGTTTCAATAATCTCATACTGAAACGTGGCCTTTTTGTTTTTTATAACTATGTTATTCTTGTTTTCCATGTGTTTCAGGGGTTTTAAGTGGTTTACGGGTAATTCCTACTAGCCGGTAAACGTAAAGTATCAGCAGAATAGCAATAATTGCAATTAGCATATAGTTTTTTGCGATTAGTAGTGGCTGGCTAAAGAAGTTGGTTGCAATTAGTATGGCTGCTGTACCCGAAACAAGTAGTAATAAACCAAACCATACCAAACGGTTTAGCTCATTCAACTTGTTTGTCGGATTAGGGTGGCGTAACTTTACCATTGCTCACAACCTTTAGGTTTGCAAATTTAGCTATTTTTACCTGCATAACTACTGTTGTGTAGATGTTGGATAGTAAATATGATTTAGTTGCCATAGTTGGCCCAACGGCAAGTGGTAAAACCCAACTCGCCGCTCACCTGGCCGCCCGGGTAAATGGCGAAATAATTAGCGCCGATTCCCGACAGGTATATAGGGGTATGACCATAGGAACCGGAAAGGATTTGGACGATTATATTGTTGAAGGGAGGTTAATCCCTTACCATCTTATTGATATTGTTGATGCGGGCTTTAAGTATAATGTCTTTGAGTATCAACAGCATTTTATTGATGCATACAACGATATAAAAAAACGCAACCGCCTACCAATACTTTGTGGTGGGAGTGGCCTCTATATCGATGCGGTGCTGCGAGGGTATAAGCTATTGCCTGTTCCTGAAAATCATGAACTCCGACGAGAACTGGAAGCTAAGACAGATGAAGAGTTGGCTACCATTCTTGCATCGTACAAAAAATTGCATAATACCACCGATTTGGATACCCGCAAAAGGACAATCAGGGCGATTGAGATAGAGGAGTACTACCAACGTCAACCTGTTGATCCTAAGCCATTCCCGCAAATTAGGAGCATAATTTTTGGTGTGAAACACCAGCGTGCTGTCGAGATGAAACGTATCAGGGAGCGTCTTGCTCAGCGCTTAAATGCTGGCATGATTGATGAGGTGAAGGCGCTCCTGAATGCAGGTCTCACTCCCGACGATCTTATTTACTATGGGCTTGAATACAAGTATATTACCGAATATCTAATTGGAAAACTTTCCTACGACGAAATGTTTGAAAAGCTTTACATTGCCATACGGCAATTTGCTAAAAGGCAAATGACCTGGTTCCGGGGGATGGAACGCAAGGGGTTTACCATTAACTGGATACCGGGTGAGTTGACCCTTGATGAAAAAATTTCGTTGGTTCTTAATAAAATCAACGAATAGCCTTACGCTCGTTTCTTTTGAATATCAGTAAATCGTTGTCGGAATAAACCTTGGTAAAGTGCTGGCTTTGGCTTAAAGTATCGATCGATTTTTTAAAGTCATCGGCGCTTAATGGCCATGTGTTGCTTTTCGGTAGCAGCAAAATATATTCAGCATCCTTTACAAAAGGGTAGGAGTATATTTTGCGGGCATTAAGATGTGGTGCAAGCCTTGAACTTGCCGATACGGTTTTTGAACCATCGGTAATCCTAATAGCTTCATTAATTCTTTTTATGTCGAACTCGGTTTGGTAGTGTTGTTTACTATAGAAACGTGTGTTAATCCCATCGTACCACTTTGAAACTCTATTTTCCATTGTAAAAGCTGTGGCTGCTGCTGTAACAATTGCAAGGGCAATTGCAAAGGGTAACCGATAATTTATCTTAAGCTCCGATATTGTAGATATAGCGGCTATACTTAGCATTGGAACAAACTCAATGGAATACTGGTTGTTGATTCCCCAAAAGTTGTAGTCATTAGGGATCATCTTTAGCAGGTAAATGGGGATGAGCATGAAAAGGAAGCGTGGCCTTAAAAGGAAAAGTATTCCACCTGACACCAAAACCATTATATGAAATTCCAACTTGATGTAATTGTAAGCCACGTCGCTTGTAGTGTTGACGAAAAGAACTTTAAAGAGATTGATTGGTGAAAGAATCAGGTTTAAAACTACTTGCATGGGTGTTTCTCCAAGCCATAGGTATCTTTCGAATTGCATGTTGGTGCTAGTGCTTTGCAGCAATGGCATGGCTACCCAAATAATAATTATTGCCGATAGAACACAAAATGCAAAAAGTGGAATATCAACCTGAACTAACTTTTTTCGGTTGTAGCTGCTTATGGCAAGAGCGGCAATAACAAAAGCAAGCCATATGGCCATGTTCTCAATGGTTAAAACAGCTAGAATCACAACTATAAATGCATGCTTGAACTGTTTTCGTTCATAAAATAGGAATAGCCATGGAATCAGCATTGCGCCTAAAACATTGCTATGAAAATCATACGTAAGCGCTGAATAAATACCCCAAATGCTTAAAAAGTGAATAAGCGCTACTATTGGTGTAACACTATCGCTGTTCATTCGGTGTTTGGAGTATAGGAAAATACCAGCTCCACCAAAAAGAATTGCAACAATTTGCACTATCAGTAAGGTATAATTTCCGAAGATAAAGTATAGGGGAGCAAACAGAAAAATAATTGGAGAGAAGTGCGTTGCAAGGAAAGGGATTTCCTCTCCTGCTATGCCAAGAGTAAATGTAGGTTTTTGAAGCTGTGCAGCATTCCTTAAGGCCTGATTAAACATGCCCAAATCCAGAGCGTAGGTTCGGAATAGGTAATGGTTAACTAACGATATTGAACAAAATACGATAAAGAATACCGTGAGAACTACTACAAACCAATAAATTTGTTTCCTGTTCCGGTGCATTTCAAATATTTACATGATGTAAATATAAAAAAAAACGGGAGCAACCCTTAAGGAACTCCCGTTTTATTATGGATTTGATTCAGTATTTACTTTAACCACTTATCGAGCCAGCCGAAAAACTCGCGTTGCCAAACAACGGCTTCCTGTGGTTTTGTAACAAAATGGGTGCCGTTGGGGAAGAATAGCAGTTTACTTGGTACGCCGAGTAATTGCGCAGCCCCAAATGCTTCGAGGCTTTGGGTGTAAGGAATACGGTAATCATGTTCACCCACTATAATCATAATAGGAGTATCCCAGTTTTTAACAAACTTATGGGGCGAGTTGGCGTAGCTACGCTGTGCTACTTTGTTATCGGTTTCCCATGGCGCGCCGCCAAGGTCGAATGTGGGGAAAAATAGTTCCTCGGTTTGGGGGTAGAACGATTCCAGGTTAAACATGCCGCAGTGGGCAATAAACGCTTTAAAGCGTTTCTGGTGGTGTCCGGCAAGGTAGAATACTGAGTAACCACCGTAGCTTGCGCCTACACAGCCCAACTTATCCTCATTAACCCAAGGTTCTTTCTTAACATCATCTATGGCGCTTAGGTAATCCTTAATGTTTTGTCCGCTGTAATCGCCAGAAATTTGGCGGTTCCATTCCTGCCCAAACGATGGAACACCACGGCGGTTAGGAGCCACCACAACGTAACCATTGGCTGCCATAATCTGGAAGTTCCAGCGATAGCTCCAGAACTGGCTTACGGTGCTCTGCGGGCCACCCTGGCAGTAGAGTAGGGCGGGATACTTCTTTGTGGAGTCGAAATCGGGAGGAAGGATTACCCAAACAAGCATCTTTTTCCCATCGGTTGTGGTAACCCAGCGTTCACGAACTTCGCCCATCTTAATATGGTCGTAAATATGCTTATTGGTAAAGGTTAGCTGAGTGGCTTTGCCGGTTTGCTCATCAATCCGGTAAAGCTCGGTGGCCATGCTCATGCTCATGCGGCTTGCAGTAAGTACGCCGTTGGAGTACTGGCAGCTGGTATAGTCGTGCTTGCCGGTAGTGAGCTGGGTGATTTTTGATGTGGCAACATCAATCTTGTAGAGCTGTTCAGTACCCTTAATCCCACTAGTAAAGTAAATATTTCGGCTATCGTTGTCCCAAACGTAGTACTCAACATTCTGGTCAAAACCCTCGGTAAGATAGGTTTTCTTGTTGTTATTGGTGTTGAGAATAAAAAGTCTTTTCTGATCCGATTCGTAAAGCGGAGTGGCCATGCTCCACCAGCTAATGAATACACCGTTGGGCGAGAATCGGGGGTAGCGGTCGTATCCGGGATTTCCATCGGATAGGTTTGTGGTGATTCGGGTTTTTAGATCGTACAGGTAGATATCGGAGTTGGTGCTCATGGCGTAATCCTTGCCATACAGTTTCTTTGAGGCGTAAACAATCTTATCGCTGTTTGGGCTCCACTGGACTTCTTCCATATCGAAATCGGTGGCCATGGGGGTATCCCACTTCTCGCCCTCGTTAATATCTATGGCATTTTCAACGCCATTGTCGGTGTAATCGGCCACAAAAAGGTGGCTATACTTGCCATCTTCCCAGTAATCCCAGTGGCGATACATCAAATCATCAATTATCCGTACCTTGGCCTTTGGCATGTCCGGATGTATATCCTCGGTCTGGTCAACCATTTTCACATCCTTGGCATACACTAATTTTTTACCATCGGGCGAAAAGGCAAAGCCGTTAATATCAAAATCGAAGTTGGTAAGCTGTTTGAGGCCGGTTCCATCGGTCTTAACTTCCCAGATTTGCGACGAACCACTGCGGGTTGACAGGAAGCGTATGGCTTGGCCATCGGCGCTCCACTGAATATTAGATTCCGAGCCTTGCTCATCGGTCAGCTTTACTGGCTCGCCACCCTCGGTAGGAATTAGGTAGATATTTGTTACTCCCTTGTTCTCCTGTAGGTTGTAGTAGGTTGTGGTGTAGGCAAGTAGTTTGCCATCGGGCGAGATGACCGAACTCCCTATACGTCCGAATTTCCACATGATCTCAGGTGTGAGAAGGCCCTTGTCCTTTTCCTCCTGGGTTAACGATACGTCAACCTTTAGAGGTTCCTTAACTTGTTTTTCGGTATCGGTGCAGCCCGAACCGCCAATAATTATTGCCATTGCAGCAAGACAGATTGGTTTTACAATTCGTTTCATGGTGCTTTGGGTTAGGTTACACAATTTTGACCCTAAAGTTAGCATTTGGTTAAATATCAACCTATGATTTTTACTTTACTTCTTTTTTTAGTCAAATTAAAAGACTAGGGATAAATTAATTTTTACTTTTGTTCAAAACTACTAATGCCATGCGAAAACTATTTTCTTTGATACTGCTTCTACCTGTCCTATCAGGTTGCAATAGCAGCAATAAGCTGGACACAAATGCCATATCCTACGGCGATGTGGAACACGATATAATGGTTCTTTCGGCCGATAGCATGATGGGACGTGCGCCATTTACCGTGGGCGAAGTAAGAGCGACCGCATACATTCAAAACCGGATGAAGGACTTAGGGCTTGCGCCCGCTTTTGGCGATACATATTTTCAGGATGTTCCTATGGTTTCCATTACAACCCATTTGCCCGCACAGGTTGATGTAAGCCTGGCAAGCGGTAAGCTTAGCCTTAAGGTTGATGACGATATCTGCCTGTGGAGTCCAACCACTCGGGCAAAGGTTGCAATATCCAAAGCACCCTTGCTATTTTTAGGTTTTGGAATAAACGCACCAGAGTATGGCTGGAACGATTTCAGGGATATAGATGTAAAGGGCAAGATCATTGTGGTTCTGGTGAACGACCCCGGTTACTACCTGCTCGACTCATCGCTTTTTACCGGCTTTGCCATGACCTACTACGGACGCTGGCGCTATAAGTTTGAGGAAGCCGAACGCCAAGGAGCGCTTGGCTGCATAATTGTTCATGAGGATGGCCCTGCAGGTTACCCATGGGCGGTTGCAGGAAGCAAGAGCAACAGCCCAATACTTTACGTTGATAGTAAAGAACTCGATACTCCGGCGTGCACTCTTAATGGCTGGATTACCCGTGAGGCCGCCGAGCAACTATTCAGCCGCTGTGGCTATAGCTACGAGGCTATAAAGAAACAGGCTACCAGTAAGGATTTTAAACCTATAAACCTAAACGCAACATTGTCTTTAAGCCTAAGTAATACTGTAGAGCGTTCAGTATCAAAGAATGTTGCAGGTTACATTAAGGGGGCTGAAAAACCCGATGAGTTTATTGTATATACCGCTCACTGGGATCACCTTGGGGTTGGGCGCCCACTAAATGGCGATTCCATCTACAATGGAGCATCGGATAATGCTGCCGCAATAGCATGGATGCTATCCATTGCTAAGGCATTCAAGCAGGCCGATACACCCAAACGTTCAATTATCTTCCTTTCGCCTACCGCCGAGGAGTCGGGCCTGTTTGGTTCAGAGTACTTTGTTAAGCATTGCCCGTTCGATATAACAAAGGCAATAGCCTGCATAAACTACGATGTGGTTCTTTTCCTCGGAAAGTTTAAGGATGTAACCGTAACCGGTTACGGACACTCGAATCTCGATAGCCTTTTGCAGGTGGTTGCAGGGGAACACGACCGCTACATTGCCCTTGACCCAAATCCCGAAAATGGAATGTTTTACCGGTCCGACCAGCTACCATTTCTTAAAGCCGGTGTTCCTGCAATTTTTGCTAAAGGGTATACGCATCAAGCTGAGTTGGGGAAAGAAAAAACCCTTGAGCTGATTAAGGATTACTGGCAAAACGTTTACCATAAACCCTCCGACGAGTATAACCCGCAGCGCGATAGGTTAGATGGTTTGGTTGACGATGCGGTGCTATTCTACGAGGTGGGTAACCGTTTAGTAAATGTAAACATTTATTCCCAATGGCGCAAAACATCGGAGTTTTACAGGTAATTTGCCGACGTTTAAATATTAATGTTATTTTTATGCCGGGATTCGATGTTTCAATTCGTGTTTTCTATTTTTACTATTTGCTTAAACAACAGTAACTAAACCATACTAGCATGAACTTTAACCGTTTCATTAAATCCTTGAGCGAGGTTAGCGAAAGGCGACTGATGTATGCGCTTATTGCGGTTATACTTGTTATCAATATGGCAATTCTGGTTTTCGGCAATGGCTATTCTGGCGGATCATACTCTGTAATGCACTACCAGTTTGCCCGTTGGGCATTTGCTAACCCCGAAAACCTATTAAATTCTTGGGCAAACCCTCTTTTTACATTACTTGCCGCACCCTTTGCCTTGCTTGGCTTTAAATCGCTCCAGCTAATGAATATCATTCTGGGTATACTATCGGGGTACTTTGCGTTCAGGGTGGCCAAGGAGCTGAAAATGAAAACCCCGCTGCTGGCATTGGTTATATGTAGCTTTACCCCCGTTTTTATGATGACATTCTATGGGGGCACAACCGAAATCATGTTTGCCTTTTTCGCGATACTTGGGACATTCCTTCTAATTAAGGATAAATTCTTGGCAGGAGCAATAGTTATATCGCTTTTACCGCTTATCCGTCTCGATGGTTTTATCCTATTGCCAGTTTACGCAATCTATTTTATCCGCTGGCGCAGGGCTAAGTATTTGCCCCTTCTTTTTAGTGCAACCGTACTATATAGCTTAATAGGATTGATGCTTGGTAAGAACCTTTTCTGGCTATTTGATGGGGTAACGCTGTTGAGCGATAGTATTTTTGGACATGGCTCTTTTACCCAGTTTATTGTTCGTAGCCCTGGATTTTTTGGAATACCCAACGAAATATTCTTTGTAACCGGTTTGGTAGCCGGATTTTGGTTATACCTACGTGAGCGGAGGGAGTACTCACAGGAGTTTGTGCTTGTGGTTTTACCATTTGTAATCTATTTTCTGGCCCACTCATTTGCATGGTGGCAGGGTATGGGCAATTCGCAGGGTTTATCCCGCTACATGGCTGCAATTGTTCCATTTATGGCTGTAATGGCTACCCGTGGTTTATACCTGGTTGCCAAAATGTTTTTCATTATCTTCAAGAACGAGGCTGTACGTATTGGTGCACTTATTCTGGGCTTTGCATCAATCATTCATATACCTTTTGCCATTCAGAATTATCCCGTTTCACTCTCGTCAACCGATTGGGCTTTATCCGATGTTGCCAGCTACATTAATGAAAATGGTTTAACCGATAAAAGGATATACTATACTGACCCAACAGTATTCTACTACCTCAATAAGAATCCAAAATGTAGTAGCTGCATTGAGGTAAAGAACGCAGCTGTGCTTAATTCAATGCAGAATGGCGATTTGTTTATTTTCGATGTTACACTGGGTGCAGTGAACAAAATCGACTTTGAATCGTTGCTTACCTCTGCCCAATTCAGATTGATACAGGTATTTAACCCCGAAACGCCGGTATATACATTTGGTAAACCTTACCAGGTTGCCTTACTGGAGCGTACAAACCCCGACACCCTAAACGTAAGCGAGAATCATAAGATTGTTTCGGGCGCAAATAAAACTTTCATTACTCTTGTTAGGTACGATTTTGATACTGCAACGCCTACCGATACCGTCACTGTGTCAACCTCAAAGATTAACCGTACAGCGTATTTCCGCATACCCAAAAGGAAAGAGAATTACCTGGTTAGCGCCCTTAAACTCGATTCCATCCAGCCCCTCCAGCCCATTGAGTTAAAGGTATCGTACCGTCAGTTCCGAAAAACCTCCGATGAGAACCTAAGGTATTTTGTCGAGGCCATTTCCAACGGGGATTCTATGTATGAAAGGGTTTTTGAGGTAAATACCCCCGATACGGCCAACCCCGATGAGTGGCACGATGTAAGTTTTAACATAATCCTGCACAACATTGAGGTAGCCCCTGAACTTACTATCAGAACGGGATTCTGGAACAAGCGTAAGGGTGAGTTCCTTATTGACGACTATAGGGTTGAGGTTGCAGTGAAATAGCTAGTCTGATGCCTATTTGTCTTGTATCGGTATAAATTTTAGCAAAAACTTTTAAGCCAAAAACCATGTGCATATGCAAATGCACATGGTTTTTCAATCTGACTTATTTGTGGTGAGTACCTTTATATTATTAAAAGCATTATTTGTATAATGCAGAACAACATTAAAACCACTTATTTAATAGATTTTTGATACTTCTAAAGTAGAACGCTATAAGTACTCCCAGAAAGATAATGACACTGATTATTTTAATAGTGACAGAATGGGAGTTAGCAAGTATAACTAACAATACCAAAAATAGACCAAAAACTCTTGTACCTTTTGAACCTTTCATGTTACATAAAAAATTATAAACAAAAATATTAGCAGCCTAAACAGGCAAGTGTGCCTATTCCAAATAAAACGCCTGCAGCTACACCACATGGACCGCAACCAAAACCCGATACAATACCAAGACCCGTTATTGCTTGTCCCATAAATTCATTCGTATCGAGCATGCAACCCACACATGTACTGAAGCATTCACCATAGGTTCTTGCCTCAGAATAATTACATGGAGCCAAAGACTTGTTGGCAGAATCAAGTTTAATAATATCCTTAATCATATATTTTTCATCCTTAGTTTTCTCTATTATAAATAGATATGTAACATTACCACCAAGTTGGTCCTTGTAGTTAACATAAGTGGTATAAAGCAAAGCGCTATCCTTTTTATTATCAATATTTTGCGTTGCTGATTCTACTACTATTTTACCTTTTGTTTCATCTAAAGCTTCAAATGAAAATGATTGATAACCATTTTTGATGTTTTTACCCATGAATTTATAAATTTCGGATTCTTGATTAAGCTTTTGGTCTGTCTTTAAGATTATAAATTTTCGACTATTTACATCAAAGAATTGGGACAAGAACTCCTTCATAATTACAGTTTCTTTATTTAAGTCTTCTGTTTTTTTCTGATTTACATGAAGCTAAAATTAACAAAGGAAACGCAATAAATATTATTTTTTTCATTTTTCTAGTTTATTAAATTGATCCTACTCTTTTCAAGGTTTTCGGTTCCCCTTTTGATTAATTTTGGCCAATACTAATCATGTACAAAAAAAAATAATAAAAAACATGAAAAAAAATTAACACAAATTAACACGCTAATGTTTAACATAAAAAATTAAAGGAGTCGTTTCCGATAATTAGTACGCAGTTTTAAAATAATTAAATAAAGTAGATTGTGGTAATAGGCAGATTGTCAATCTGCTAGAATCAAGTCAATCAGTGTTATCTGTGTTCCATTATTTGGCTATCGCTATACAATTTAGCACAGACAATTTATGAAACAAAATATTATCGATAGTCGTAAAATAAGTTTACTTAAAAGCATTATATTTGCAGTTCAATCAGCCAGGGGGCTGACGTGGTTTTGACAGCAAGTAGAATGGGTTTGTAAGCATGCCGAGCGTCGTGAGGCCGGCTCGTTAATCCCGGGCACAAACCAATAAACGGCGAAACTAACTACGCTCTCGCTGCCTAATAACTCCAGGAGTTAAGGCTTAATCCCTGCGCCAAGGATGTGCGGGGACGAGATGTCCCGCCGGAAATTACGCCCTGTTGTTTCCGGCATATGGGGCACCGATCAAACGGGGATAGTTGGGGCGACACCTTTAAACCCCGATGAAACAACCAAAGGTTAAGGATTGGTTCGGTCGCCTTTCACCTGGCCAATCCCGACAACCAAGAAAGGCTAAGCATGTAGAAAGCAAACTGGTTCCTTGTTTGGACGAGGGTTCGATTCCCTCCAGCTCCACAAAAACTGACACAAAAAATTCAAGACACCCTAAAACATCTAATTTTAGGGTGTCTTTGTTTTTTGCATTTCAAAAAAAGTATTTTTTGACTAAATAGACATTTTTCAGGCTGACATAGTGCTTAACTCCAATAACTATCGAACTTTGGAGAATTTGAAAGCCTTGATTGAAAAATTTGCTTTTTTTCAAAGTGTCAAGCTGAAAACAAAAAGAAATGCTTTTAAATGGGTTTTATAAGGCATCTG
>NZ_JBBFKU010000030.1:42443-42852 GCF_037481895.1 Tenuifilum sp. | reverse complement strand
CGAGAACGCCGTGGCCGAACGCGTCAACGGCATCCTCAAAGACGAGTTCTTCCTCGACCAGACATTCCCCTCTACCCTCCTGGCCAGAAAAGCCGTCGATCAGGCCGTGAGCATTTACAACTCTAAAAGATTACATGTATCTTTGGGCTTTAAACCCCCTGATGATGTTTTTATGTGTGTCGCTTAAATCTATTTCTAACCTGTAGACTTATTTCAGGACTAGACAAGTTCAAGATTTAAAGCAAATTGTGATTGGGTTTGAAGGTTTAACTGATTGTTAATCAGTGTAAATCATCTCAATTTGTGTTATCTGTGTTCTATTGAATTTTCTATCAACTATCAACAAACAACCATCAACTTTAACAACCTTCCCGCTTCCTGCGGGACGCTCTGGCCTCCTGAGGCGCGG
>NZ_JBBFKU010000030.1:42004-42343 GCF_037481895.1 Tenuifilum sp. | reverse complement strand
TGGAAAATAAAAAAGGGACACGCCTACCTGCGTATCCCTTTTTACTGTGGAGGTAAGGGGAGTCGAACCCCTGACCTTCCCGCTTCCTGCGGGACGCTCTGGACAACTGAGGCGCGGTGGAAAATAAAAAAGGGACACGCCTACCTGCGTATCCCTTTTTACTGTGGAGGTAAGGGGAGTCGAACCCCTGACCTCCCCGCTTCCTGCGGGACGCTCTGGCCATCTGGGCGGGGTGGAAAACAAAAAGGGACACGCTTTCCTGCGTATTCCTTTAACCGTGGAGGTAAGGGGAGTCGAACCCCTGACCTTCCCGCTTCCTGCGGGACGCTCTGGACAAAC
>NZ_JBBFKU010000030.1:0-41909 GCF_037481895.1 Tenuifilum sp. | reverse complement strand
GGTGGAAAACAAAAAAGGAACACGCTTCCCTGCGTATTCCTTTAACCGTGGAGGTAAGGGGAGTCGAACCCCTGACCTTCCCGCTTCCTGCGGGACGCTCTGGACAACTGAGACGGGTGGAAAACAAAAAAGGAACACGCTTCCCTGCGTATTCCTTTAACCGTGGAGGTAAGGGGAGTCGAACCCCTGACCTCTTGCATGCCATGCAAGCGCTCTAGCCAACTGAGCTATACCCCCATAAAATAACGCTGCAAAAATAAAAACTTTTTAATTATACTGCCAATTTCGCACAATTTTTTTTAACATGATTTAAAAAACTACGTATAATCATTGGAAGATAAATAAAATTTTTATTGCTTTGTAGCTCAAAATAAATTAGGAAATTAACCGTTATACCAAGAGCCAAATACGCAAAAATATGGAACTAAAGAAAAATCCCAAGGTTGACCTGCAAAACAAGAAACTCCTATTCTTTGAGATAGGACTTGCTTTATCGCTGGGTATTGTTTTGCTGGCCTTTGAATGGACAACCACTGACACCGTAAACGTTGACCTTGCCCAAACCTCAGAAGTAAAGGTTGAGCAGGAAATTATTCCTATTACCAACCGCGATGAGGTTAAACCCCCTGAACCACCCAAGCAGATTACCGTTTCTGACGTTATCAAGGTTGTTGACGATAACGTTAATATCAACGACAATACCGACATCTTTGATAGCGAATTCTCCGAGGACAAGGCTGTTACAGTTATGGCGTTCAAGGATGAAGAACAGGAAGAGGAAGAGTACACTCCATTCGTTATTGTAGAGGATATGCCCTCGTTCCAGGGTGGCGATATCAATAACTTCCGCGTTTGGGTACAGCAAAACCTAAAGTATCCCGATGTAGCTGCTGAAAACGGTATTCAGGGTCGCGTAATTATCAACTTTGTAGTTGAACCAAGCGGAAAGGTTACCAACGTTAAGGTTGTGCGTGGCGTTGACCCCTCTATCGATAAAGAGGCTATACGCGTGGTTTCATCGTCACCTATTTGGAAACCTGGTTCACAGCGCGGTAAATCTGTTCGCGTTCAGTTTACCATTCCAATTATCTTTGTGCTTCAGTAGTTTTTTAAAATAAGATTAGAATACTTAACCCCGCTTTTTGCGGGGTTATTTTTTTTATTATACACAATGAAAGGGGTATGGTTATCGTTTTATTACTAGAAACCCTTTAACATAAAAAGTTATGGAAGCAAAAAAATCGAAAAAAGCCGACCTGGAAAGCAAGCGTATCCTCTTCTTTGAAGTAGGATTAACAGTATCGATCCTACTTGCTATCCTGGCCTTTGAATGGAAAAGCCCTGCTGGTATCAATACTAGCCTGATTACTGAGCTTGGTAACAATAATGGAACAATTGAGTTACCGCCTATCACCACTGACCCTAAAGAGATGGTAAAACCAGAACCGCCCAAAGTGGTAATCTCCGAAAAGATTATTGTGGTTGATAACAATGTAGAGCCTAACTATAATACCGATATTTTTGAGGAACCCAAGGATGCTTATGTTCCTCCAGTTATTCGGATTGAGGAAAAAGAAGTTGATGAAACCTTTGAACGTGTTGAGGTGATGCCAACCTTTGACAAGGGCGATGCCAACCATTTCCGTAACACATATGTTATTCCAAATATCCGTTACCCACAAGAAGCAATTGACAATGGGGTAGCAGGAGTTGCTTTTGTTGAATTTGTTGTTGAGCGCGATGGCAGAGTAACAAACGTTAAGGTATTAAACAAAATAGATAAAAGTCTTGAGCGGGAGGCCATAAGGGTTGTTTCGAGTTCGCCCCGCTGGGAGCCAGGATTCAATAATGGTGTAAAGGTTAGGGTTAAATTCGTAATTCCTATTAAATTTGTGCTCAATAATTAAACCTTAACTTTGATATAATCGTTAAAGAAAACCCTGATTATTCAGGGTTTTTTATTGATACAGGCAAATGATAAACCCAATTTCGACAGCAAAAAAACAGGAAAGAGCAGTACTGGTTGGTGTTTTGCTCCCTTTTCAGAAAGAACAGGAGATAACCGATTACCTCGATGAGCTGGAATTCCTAACGGAAACAGCAGGGGCCATAACCCTAAAAAGGTTTATTCAGAAGATTGATGAACCCAACCCACGCACATTCATTGGTAGCGGTAAGGTTCAGGAGATTGCTGCTTATATTGATGATAACGATGTGGACATGGTAATTTTCGACGATGAGCTCTCTCCTACCCAACTCCGTAACCTTGAGCACGAATTTAAACGCAAGGTGCTGGATCGCACCAACCTAATACTCGATGTGTTTGCCCAACGGGCAAAAACGGCTTACGCCAAAACCCAGGTTGAGCTGGCACAGTACCAATTCTTGCTTCCCCGCCTAAAACGAATGTGGACTCACCTTGAGCGTCAGCGCGGAGGTATTGGGCTACGAGGCCCTGGCGAACGTGAAATTGAAACCGACCGCCGTATTATTCGCGACCGAATAGCCAAGCTAAAGGAGGAACTCAACAAGATTGACCGCCAGATGGCCACACAACGTAAGAATCGAGGAAGCGTGGTTCGTGTTGCGCTGGTTGGCTACACCAACGTGGGTAAGTCCACCATTATGAACCTCATCAGCAAATCGGATGTATTTGCTGAGAATAAACTTTTTGCCACCCTCGATACCACAGTGCGTAAGGTGGTAATTGGCAATCTGCCTTTCCTGCTATCCGATACCGTTGGTTTTATCCGAAAGCTACCACATCAGCTGGTGGAGTCGTTCAAGTCAACCCTCGATGAAGTACGAGAGGCCGACCTGCTGCTGCATGTAGTTGATATAGCCCACCCCAACTTTGAGGAGCAAATCAATATAGTTAACCAAACGCTGCACGAGATTGGTGGAGGCGATAAACCAACCATTCTTGTTTTTAACAAGATTGATGCCTATACCTGGACCCGTAAGCCCGACGACGACCTTGCCCCATCCACCCGCGAGAACATCAGCCTTGATGAGCTAAAACGGACATGGATAAGCAAAAAGGGAACCCATACCATTTTCATTTCTGCCAAGCAGAAAATCAACATTGATGAGTTTCGTGCTTTGCTTTACACGATGGTAAGGGAGATACATGTAACGCGTTATCCCTACGATAATTTCCTCTACCCCGATATTACCGAAGCCAACCTTTAGCGTTCAAAAACTCGGCTATTTGGATGGCATTGGTGGCTGCGCCCTTGCGAAGATTATCGGCTACTACCCAAAGGTTAAGGCTTCGCGGTTGGGAAATATCACGTCGGATACGTCCTACAAACACATCATCCTTGCCCTCGGCAAAGCGTGGCATGGGGTAATGGTTTGCGGCGGGGGTGTCCTGTACCACAATTCCAGGTGCATTGCGTAAAATTTCGAATACATCGTTTAGATCGAAATCGTGCTCAAACTCAAGGTTTACCGACTCGGAATGGCCACCGATAACTGGAATACGAACAACCGTGGGTGAAACCATGATGCTCTGGTCGCCAATAATCTTGCGGGTTTCGTCAATAAGCTTTTGCTCTTCGGTGGTGTAACCATTATCAAGAAATGTTCCGCCATGTGGGAAGCAGTTTAGGTCAATAGGGTGTGGGTAGGCCATATCGACATTGTGACCTTGGCGCTCGCCAAAAAGCTGATTCACCGCTTTAACACCTGTTCCGGTAACCGATTGGTAGGTTGAGATGACTATGCGCTTAATACGATACTTTTGATGCAACGGATTGATTGCCACCACCAGCTGAATGGTGGAGCAGTTTGGGTTGGCTATGATTTTATGGTTGGGGGTAAGAATATCGGCGTTAACCTCAGGAACGATGAGTGGGATTTCGGGGTACATTCGCCAGCACGATGAGTTATCGATAACCGTTGTGCCAGCTTCGGCAAATCTTGGAGCCCATTCCTTTGAGGCAGCCGAACCAGCTGAAAAAATAGCCACTGCGGGTTTCTGTTTAACGGCATCGGCTACGGAGCATACCCTGACATCGGTTCCCCTGAACTTTACTGTTTTACCAACCGATTTTTCCGATGCGGCCGGAATTAATTCATCTACGGGAAAGTTGCGCTCTTCAAGAACGCGAAGCATAACACTACCTACGAGGCCTGTTGCCCCAACTACTGCCACTCGCATAAAGAAATATTTTTCAGGTGATTAATTAAAATTTTTCGTAAATTTTGATTGTAAAATTATACAATAGTTTAAATGCGAGCGTCGGTCTTACTTATTTTAACACTGCTGGCAAAACCTATTGTTGGGCAGCAAGTTGTAGGTTACAATTTTGAAACAGGTGACCTATCGGGTTGGATTCAAAAACCCGAAAACCGATGGGCGATTAGTACAAGCAGCCCCCTTTCGGGGAGCGCTTCGCTCAGGCATAGCTTCGACAACAGCGTTGCCTACACCGATACAATTTATAGGGCTTTGCCCAACTGGGATATTGAAAAGGGCGATGTTACATGGCGATTCCTAATTCGTCACGGTTACGACCCTTCGGCATCGAACAGCTGGTGGTTTTACCTGATGACCGATAGCAGTATTGCTAGCGCAAGCCAATCGGGGTATGCCATAGGTGTTAACCTAACTGGTAGTGACGACCTGTTAAAGTTTTGGCGCATTGATAATGGAAACGCTCAGGTTGTGCTTGCATCAACCTTAAACTGGCAAACACAGATTGGCACAGGTAAAGCAGGAGCAATTGAGGTTACAAGAACATCAGATGGCACCTTTACTCTAAGCGCATCGGTGAACGGTAGTTTTAACTCACTTATTACTTACGGTACATTAACCGATAACAGCTACAAGGACTTTACTTTCTTTGGGATTGGATATCGTTACTCATCGGCGCAAGATATGAAGCTTTGGGCCGATGAAATATCGTTCACGTATCAGTCTATCAATCTAAACGACCGAACCACAAATGTTTTGGAACCCACACAGCAGGTAACACCCGCCAATATTGCATCTACATCAACATCGGTTGAAAATAGTGTTGATGTTTTTAGGTTTCGTATTGCCGATGCGGGTTCGGGCGATGGTTTGCCAACCTACATCAAGCGAATAACCATTAAAAATCCTGATCCCGAAACCATATCGTGGGGTAACCTGCTTGGTGGCATCACCCTTAAAAAGGAAGGGCTGATAGTCCCAACCCAAAGCGTTAGCATTAGCGACCAACAGATAACTATTGAGTTAGATAGCACGTATGGCACTGTTCCCGATGGTCAAAGTGTAGAGCTCACTTTGGGTATCTACCTTAAACAAAACAATATTTCCGATAATATCAGCCTGAGGTTTGAGATTGACAACCAGAACCATGGCTTTCTATCGAGCCTTTGGGGTTCAGGGTTTGCGCAAACCTTTCCGGCCAAGGTGCAATCGGGAATATTCACCATACGGGTTGACGCAACACAGGCAATGTTTCGCAACATCTCGCCAATTGCCATTATTGGTAAGCCTTTTACGCTTGAAGTGGCAGCCACCGATACCAATGGCAATGTAGATACTGACTACATGGGTAATGTTGCAATAAGTCTTGCTGAGGGTTTAGGAAACCTAAGCTCAGCAAACGGTTTAAGCCGGATAGCCCTGCAAGGCGTTGCAAAATGGGATAGCTTACTATACGATAGGTATGGAACCATTCAGATCAAGGCCACCGGCGATAGCCTGAGCATGGCCCTAAGCGATTATATAGTAATTGGATACGATACAAGTTCGATTGCCGAAACTCCTGGCACACAGGTGCAGTCGTTCGATATCAGCTCAATGGCTAACAGTCCGGCGCAAGCCAACGAGATAATGCGATTCCGCATTACCGACACGGGCAGCGATGGCGCTCCTACCTACCTGATGAAAATTCGATTGAACAGGGCAAATACAGCAAATGCAGCAACGTTAAATAAGGTAATTGAAGGCATTTTAGTAAAACAGGGTACAAGCTATATTCCAACTTCAAGCGTGGATATTAAAACTTCAACCATTGATATTACCTTCCCACAAGGTGCATTAACTATTGCCGATGGCCAAAGTAAAGAGTTGAGTGTATGGATATACCTGAAAAGTAGCGGTATAGTTGATAATCAAACTATACAGTTCTATATCGATAAGAAAAATCCGATGTTTGAGGCCTATGATATTGGTAGCCGTTTTGCAACCATTTTCCCAAGCAACATCAACTCTGCAACAGCCACCATCAGGGTGATTGCTTCAAGGTTGATGTTTACAAGTGTTCCTGCCCGCGTTGGTGTTAACGAAGAATTCAATGTAAAGGTAAAGCCAACCGATGCAAACGGTAATCCCGATGCCAACTTCAACGCCAATGTGACACTCCTGCTTGCCACAGGCAATGGTGAGCTTGCTTTGCAATCGGAAAATCCTGCGCCAATTGTAAATGGCGAGGCGCAGTTTGATGCCACCTATTCAGCGCCAGGCGTGTTCACGCTTATAGCACGCAACCCGAACCTTAACGATGCCGTGTCGGGTAACATCACATGCGGCGATGCCGACGGTATAGCAACACCGCTAATCCAGCCGTCCGATACGGTTGTTTTTACACCTAACAACAGTTACGCATCGGCAGCCCTCGAAATTATTCGGTTTAAACTGAAAGACCCCGGCAGTACCGATGATTTACCGCTGAACGTTAGCCAAATTAAACTACTTGCCTTTAATCCAAGCGACTTACCATTGCTGGCACGAATGGTTCAAGGTTTTGTATTGGACAATGGGACATCGGTTGTTACACCTAAAGGTTTCTCGTTTAGTGGGAATGCCCTTCAAATCAGTTTTAACGAGGATGACTTTTTGGTAAACGATGCCGATTCGGCCAACTTTATTCTCAAAGTCTTTTTAAAGGACAGAAACCTTGTGGATGCTTTCCGGTTTCAGTTCTACATACCTGCAAGCAACCATGGATGGAGTACCTTTGATAACAGCACTGCTTTTAGCAGTGCATTTCCATCAACCATATTTGGCCGACCCTGCCGAGTTGAAATCCAAGCCGACAGGCTAAGATTTTTGAACCAACCCTTTGCAGTAAACCCCAATGAACCATTCAGCGTGAGTGTAATGGCATGCGATGCCCGTGGAAATGTTGACCGCGAATTTCAAGCGTATGCAGCGCTTGAATTACAAAATGGCACTGGTAATCTCACTGTTGACCCAATACTTCAACCGCTCGACAAAGGCATTGCCACATGGAGTGGTGTAAAGTTTTCATCAACCGGAACGTATCGGCTTAAATCTTATTTTGGCTGGTTAGCCGATGCCGTATCGGATAATATTTACTGCGGATATAACCATGTTTGCCAAATAAATGAGAACTTTGAGGGCCAGCTACCAGGTTGGAACGGGATAGACAATTGGATAGCATCAAGGGTAGAGCCAATTGGCGGAGAACTTTCACTTGCCCATGCTGGCGACCCGGGAGCAAAGCAATCGGTTATAAGCATACCCATCGAAAACACTCTTAACGGGAAAGCCTTGGAGTGGAGCATAACCATTAGAAACGGCAATTGGGATCCATCGTCGGAAAACTACTTTTACCTGGCATTTTCATCTACTCAGGAAAATCCAATGGATTCTGCGGCCCAAGGCTTTGCCGTAGGCATAAATCCATCGAGCGGAAACGATTATATCTCGGTTTGGCGATTTGGTGCAGGCAAACGAAGTAATATTATTCAATCGGGCTTCGACTGGAACGAGAACGACGAAGTCAAAATCACTGTTACCCTTTCGCCAAAAGGAATACTTAAGCTATGGTTTACCCCGAAATCCAATGGTTTGAAAACCTATGGTGGCGAAACTATAGTTGCAAATCCGATTGGAGGTTATTTGGCGTTTGTTTTTGCATATACATCGAGCCGTGCAGGACAACTCTGGATTGATGACCTTAAATTTTGCGCTACCGATTACCCACCGGTTATAAGCAGTGCCAAAATAGTAAACCTGAATACCATAAGGGTCATTTTCTCAAAGCCAGTGACCGCACAATCGGCTATAAACATTGATAATTACCGTTTAAAATCGAGCAGCGGGCAAATTATCGATATTAATGAAATAAAAATTAGCGAAACTAATGCTGTTACGCTTGTTACCCCAAAATTACCCTTTGATAAATTGATTTTAAGCATTAAGAATATTGCCGATGGTAACGGTTACAGTTTGCCCGATAGTATTGAGTTTGGATTGAGCACCCAAGGTAATTTTGGGCATCTGATTATTAACGAAATAATGGCCAACCCCATACCATCGAATGGTTTGCCTGAATACGAGTACATTGAACTTTTCAATCCGGGTACCGATACAGTGTTTACATCGGGCTGGCAGCTTACGCTGAACAATAAAACCGTTACACTTCCTGCCGATACCATTTTGCCAAAGTCGTTTGCGCTTATTGGAGGCACTACTGCCATAAGCAATTTTAAACCCTACGGAAAGGCCATTGCGGTAACATCGTTCCCCTCGTTACTAAACGATGGCATGTTGCTCAAACTCTACGACCCGCAAGGAAATCTTATTAGCTTTGCTAACTACTCAACCGAATGGTATAACGATTCTACGCGAACTGGAGGTGGTTACTCGTTGGAATGTATCGATTACACCAATCTTGCCGAGGGTAAAAACAATTGGCGGGCATGTATAGCGCCCGAGGGTGGGACACCCTGTGCAGTCAATTCCGTATCGGCATCAAATCCCGATATCACATCACCAACACTAAGCTACATTGAGGTTCCCAATGCCCTAACCATTCGGCTAGTTTTTAATGAAGCTATGGATAGTCTTTCCGTGACCCTTCGCGAAAACTATAAAACCAGCCTAAAAATTGATGAGATAAGTGTTAGCCAACTTTTTACACAGGTTACCATTCAGCTATCGGAACCCCTTGAGCCCCAGAATATATATGAGATTGCCATTTCGGGTTTATGCGATTTTGCAGGAAACATCATGCCCGATACGGTTATCCGGGTAGGCCTGCCCCAAATTGCCAATCAGGGTGATATTGTAATAAACGAGGTTCTTTTCAACCCCTATGTGGGTGGAACCGATTTTGTGGAACTTTTCAATCCAACTGGCAAATGCTTCGACCTTTCGCAACTAAAACTTGCAAATCGGAACGAGACCGACCATACCCTAAAAGATGTTAATCCCACTTCGCCACTGCCAAAACTTTTGTTCCCCAACGAGTTTGCAGTAATTACTCTAAACCCTAATCAGGTTGAACAGTTCTATTCCTGCCTTAATGCCGCTGCTTTTGTCAAGGTTTCAAAAATGGCAGCTTTTAATATCGACAAGGGCTATGTGGTATTACTAAACTCCAACAACGACATAGTTGATGAATTGCGCTATACCGAAAAGATGCATAACCGGCTGCTTAACGATGTTAAAGGGGTGTCGCTTGAACGAATCAATCCCAACATGCCAACCAACCAATCAAGCACATGGCAATCGGCTGCACAGGCAGCCGGGTTTGCAACCCCAACATACCGGAACTCCCAATATACCGATTTAACTGCAAGTAATAGCAGTTTTACCTTAGCCCCGGAGACCTTCTCGCCCGATGGCGATGGCCGCGATGATTACCTGCTTATAAACTACGCGTTACCCGAACCCGGTTATGTGGCCAATATCAGGATTTTCAATGCTAACGGCGTTGAAATCTATCGACTTGCCAACAACTTAACCCTAGGAACATCGGGGCAGTTGAGGTGGGATGGAACCGACACCCAAAACCGACGGGTTAATTCGGGTATTTACATTGTTTACATCGAATACTTCAACCTCTCGGGAAAGGTTAACCGGGAAAAGAAAACCTGTGTGGTTGGGTACAGGTAGGATTTATTGAAACGTATTGTTAGCCCAGGTAAAAAATTCAGTTAAGTTGAAGACAAAGATTTGCTTTGAACTATTAGATTCGTTAGAATATTTTTTTGAGGCAACAGCATCTTTTAGCCATTGAATCGCACCTTGTTTCCAACCCTGTCCATCAATTAGAATGATAATTGTATTTTCAGGCATTGCTTCAATTGCATTAAGATACAAGTAGGGTAGTTTCTCATCAACAGAACCTGACACTTGTTGCCATTTACACTCTATTCGTGCACAAATATTATATCTTTCCGATAGCAATAAGAATTCGGTATTACCACTATGTTTGTATATTGTTGTAAATGGAACATTCACAAGTAACAACTCATTTCCGTATTTTTCTTTGTTTTTTTCCCAGTCCCTATATTTTACTATCTCAAACCGCTTTCCCCTAAAAACAGATACTACGGCTCTTTCTAGTTGATTTCCTGTTTCATTACTTTTACTTCCTTTTTCCATCATGCTATAGAGTAATTGGTTACAACTATTTCGTTGATTAAACCACGCTTTTGAGCATTGGAATTAATCATTCTTTTGGCAGGAACTCTAATAATGTTAAACTTCTGATAAATGGTATCAAAAAAATCATCATTAGGATCTACATTTTTAGGATCGGAATTGCTTAACATCTGCAGTACGCCCCGTTCATTCAATGTGTTAAATAGTTTTGAAAGCCTGATTTGTTCAGAATCGGAAAAATCATTTTTACTATAATGTTTGAAATTAGCGGTTTTGCTTATAGGCCGATAAGGAGGATCAAAGTATATGAATGCGTTCGATTTAAGATCCTGAATAACTGAATAAAAATCTGCTTTTCTAATTTCGGCTATTTGAAGCACCTTATGAACAGCCAGCAAATTTTGCTCATCGCAAATTGTCGGATTTTCATAATCACCCATGGGGGAATTAAATTCACCCTTAGAGTTAACCCTAAATAAACCGTTAAAACAGGTTCGATTTAAAAAAATTAACTGAGCGGCACGTGGAACCCAATTATCAGAATACTTATCATAGTCAACATTAAATTTTTGAAGATTATAATTGGTTCTCTGTTCATAAAAGTATTCTTCTCTGTTTTTTTTGTCAAGACTGCGATATGTTTTTTGATACCTATAGAGAAAGTCTAGCAATTTAGATACATCTTTTTGAATTACTCTATAAGTCAAAACAAGTTCTTCGTTTATGTCGTATAGAAATGCACTTTCAATATCATAGTTTTGTGCTATATCAAAGAACACAGCACCACTTCCCAGAAACGGTTCGTAATAGTTTTTTATCTTTTTTTGTTTCAAATCGCTGGGATATAAATTTTTAAATAAAGGCAATAACTGTGTTTTACCCCCTGCCCATTTCAGAAAGGGTTTTGCTTCAAATTGTCTTGGGTTGAAAAGATCTTCAACCCTTGAATCATTTTCTATATCGGTTTTATAATCCCTTTTCTTGGTCATAGGATATAATCTTCATACAAATTTAGAGTTTTCTTTAGATTTTTTTAGGCATAATGTTGATATTTTATACTTTTGACAAAAGCAATTTGATATGGAAGGCTACATTGAACTACCCAAGTGCACATTACGATACCGTATTACTGGAAGCGGTCCGGCAGTGGTGCTGCTGCATGGATATTTGGAAAATCTTACCATTTGGGATGAGCTAACCGTGGAGCTCGAAACCGATTATACCATACTCACGGTTGACCTGCCCGGACATGGCAAATCAATTTGCAAGGAGGAGGTAATTGGCATGGATTTCATGGCCGACTGCGTAAGCGCGGTTATGCGTTCGGTATCAATCAATAAGGTACATCTTATTGGACACTCAATGGGCGGATATGCAAGCTTGGCCTTTGCTGAACGTTACCCTAACTGGCTCACGGGGCTATGCCTGTTCCATTCCACCCCCAATGCCGATTCCCATGAGAAACTTGCAGCCCGCATGGCCGACATTAAACTGGTTAGGGACGGGAAAAAAGAACAAATTGTGCAAACCAGTATCCCGCGATTGTTTGCCAACCAAAATCACCATAGACTGTCGGGCGAAATTGAGCACATGAAATCAATTGCCCGAAACACAAGCGATGCCGGCATCATTGGTGCGCTAAACGGAATGGCTCAACGCCCCGATCGCAACCACGTAATTGAACAGGCACTTTTTCCGGTTACCATGATATTTGGGAAATACGATAATTTAATTTCAATGGAGGTAGCCCAAGCGTTGCAGGAGCGACATAAAAAAGCAAAAACCATCTACCTTGAAAATTCCGGTCACATGGGCTTTATGGAGGAACCCGAAAGAACGGCTTTGGCTATTAAATCGGTATTAAAATAAGTTATCTTTACCCCATGGAAAAAAGCAAGTATCCTTACGGAGTTAAGCAACCTCAGTTTGACAGGCGTTACCTGCAAATGGCTAAAATTTGGGCAAAAAACTCATACTGCAAACGCAGGCAGGTTGGTGCACTTATTGTTAAGGAACGAATGATTATTTCCGATGGATACAACGGCACACCCTCGGGTTTCGAAAATATCTGCGAGGATGAGAGTGGTAAAACTAAACCCTACGTTTTGCATGCCGAAGCTAATGCCATAACCAAAGTGGCCAAATCGAGCAACAGCTCCGAGGGTGCTACCCTTTACGTTACCTCTTCGCCTTGCATGGAATGCTCTAAGCTGATTATTCAGGCCGGAATCCGGAGAGTGGTTTACTGCGATGAATACCACAACCTCGATGGTATCGACCTGTTAAAACGCGCCGGAATTGAAGTGGTAAAAATTGAGATTGAGGATGTTGAAGATTTTTAATGACCAGGAATAGTATGAATTACCGAAACTCTAAGAAAGACATTATTTACCCAATAGTTTTTGCCATTGTGCTTATTATTGGTGTTGTTATTGGGCTGATTTTAGGCGGAAGGGTAGAGAAACCTAACCTACTTGTTTACCCCCGCACCGATAAGCTTAGTAATGTTATTCGTTACATTGCCGATGAGTATGTCGATACCATATCGGTTGAAACCCTTGTAGAGAATACCATACCTGCCGTGCTGAAAAACCTCGATCCTCATTCGGTTTATATTCCTGCCAAGGATTTACAATCGGTAAATGAACCGTTGGAGGGCGGTTTCGATGGCATAGGTATTCAGTTTAACATGAACAACGATACGGTTGTTGTGATTAACACTATACCTGGTGGCCCTTCGGAAAAATTAGGGATTTTGGCTGGTGATAGAATTGTAAAAGTAAACGGAAGGAACATTGCTGGCGTTAAATTCCCTATGGATAGTGTTCCCAAATTGCTGAAAGGACCAACTGGAACAAGGGTAAAGGTTAGCATCAAACGTGCCGATGTCCCCGATCTTATCGATTTTGATATAGTTCGTGATAAAATTCCAATTTACAGCGTAGATGTTGCCTACATGCCCACACAGGATATTGGTTACATCAAGATCAACACCTTTGCCAAAACAACTTACAAGGAGTTCCTGGAGGCCATGGTTAAGCTTACCGAAAAAGGTATGACCAAACTAATCCTCGACCTGCGGAGCAATAGCGGTGGCTATATGGATGCAGCCATTAATATTGCCAATGAATTCTTACCTGCCAATAGGTTGATTGTTTATACCCAAGGGAAAAACCGTCCGCGACAGGATGCTAAGTCGAATGGGAAAGGTTTCTTCCAAGATCTACCCCTTGCAATTCTGATCGATGAGTTTTCAGCATCGGCCAGCGAAATTCTTGCCGGTGCCATTCAGGATAACGATCGTGGTGCTATTATTGGTCGCCGTTCCTTTGGAAAAGGATTGGTGCAGGAGCAGGTTTACTTTTCCGATGGTTCTGCGCTTAGGTTAACCATTGCCCGTTATTACACCCCTTCGGGGCGTAGCATCCAAAAACCATACAAACCTGGCGACGAGGAATACTTTTACGAAATTGGCAACCGTTACCTGCATGGAGAGTTTCAGAATGCCGATAGCATTCAGTTTGCCGATTCGCTCAAGTATTACACCGTTGGAGGCAGAACGGTTTACGGCGGAGGCGGAATCATGCCCGATTTATTTGTTCCGCTCGATACGGCTGGAATCACCCCCTACTATCAACAGGTTTCGCGTCGAAACCTTATTTACCGCTACGCCTTTAAGTTTGCCGATGAGCACAGGAAGCAAACCCGTGGCATGAAGAGTTTCGACGAGGTTGACCGTTACCTCAAAAAGTTTAATATTATGGCCGATTTTGTTGCTTTTGCTAAACAAAATGGGGTTGATCCCGACTCAAATGATTTAGCCAAATCAAAGCTGATTATTGAAACCCAGTTGAAGGCAACCATAGCCCGAAATATCATCGACAACGAGGGCTTTTACCCCTACATTCGATATATTGACGAAACCCTGATTAAAGCCATAGACCTTTGCGAGAAAGGCAACTGCATTTTGCCCTTAAATAGGAATTAGTTGATGGTGTAATGGAACGGAACACAGATAAAGCAGATTTTACTGAATTAAACTGAGAAACACCGTGTAACTTTGTGTAAAACTGTAACTGCAATGTAGTTGTTGGTTGAAGCAAGTAAAAAGGATTCTAAAGAGAATAATAATAAATTCCCAGATTCAGGAATTATTATATCGATTTAAGTTAGCTGAATAAAAATTTTTCACCTCATTAGGTGTAAACATTTTAAATGGAAATCAACACCAATCAAACAGAAGAGGTTATAGAGGTTGGCAAGGCTAACCGGCTTGCCCTATTAATGCTCTTCCCAATTGCAGCAATTGCAATTATCCCCTTTGTGCTTATTTATGGTTATGAGCCACTTGCCAACGGTATGATTTTTTTGAAAAATCACCAGCTGCAAATTTTGGTTGCATTCGTTCTGCTTATATTCATACACGAGGGATTACATGGTGTAACGTGGGCTTTTTTTGCAAAAAACGGATTCAAGTCGATACATTTTGGGATTAAGTGGTCATACCTTACCCCCTACTGCCATTGCAACGAACCAATGAAACGCAAACACTACATGCTAGGAGGTATAATGCCAGGGCTTATTACCGGCGTAATCCCAATAATAATCGCCTTGGTAACAGCTAACGGCTGGTTACTAATTTCAGGTATTTTCCTTACCGCAGCAGCCGGCGGCGATATCCTAGTTCTGATACGGGTGCTAAAATACCCATCAAACCTCATATTTATGGACCATCCTAAGGAGATTGGGTTTATAGTATTTAAACGCTGAAACGGAATAAACAATTAACCATCGTCCCATTTTAGTTTTGGGGTAATGTATTTAACCATTGCCTACATTCACCCTCCGCAACAGGAATGGTTTTGATTTCATTACGTGAGAATCACCGTAAACTTTTTCTGCTAACTTTGTGCATAATTAAAAAAATCACAGCTATGTACGGAAAAATCAAAAACGATTTACAGCAACAGCTTGAGAATATCAAGGCCGAAGGGCTTTATAAAACTGAACGCATTATCACTACCCCGCAAGGAGTTGAAATAGTTGCCAACGGCAAAAAGGTTCTGAACTTCTGCGCCAATAACTACCTTGGCCTCTCGTCGCATCCTGCAGTTATTGAGGCAGGCAAAAAGGCTACCGACGAGTGGGGCTTTGGCATGTCGTCGGTGCGCTTTATTTGCGGAACGCAGGACCTACACAAGCAGCTTGAGCGTAAGCTAAGCGAGTTTCTTGGGACCGAGGATACAATTCTTTACTCATCGGCATTCGATGCAAACGGTGGTATTTTTGAGCCCATACTAGGCGAGGAGGACGCAATTATTTCCGACGAACTTAACCATGCATCAATCATTGATGGTGTTAGGCTTTGCAAAGCTCAACGATTCCGCTACAAAAATAACGATATGGCCGACCTGGAGGCCAAACTTCAAGAGGCCGCCAACTGCCGTTACAAAATGATTGTTACCGATGGTGTATTCTCAATGGATGGGATTATTGCTCAGGTTGACAAGATTTGCGACCTAGCAGATAAGTACGACGCCATGGTAATGGTGGACGATTCACATGCTACAGGTTTTGTGGGCAAAACCGGTCGTGGTACTGCTGAGTACTGCAATGCACTGGGCAGGGTCGATGTTATTTCAACCACGTTTGGAAAAGCACTTGGAGGTGCATCGGGTGGTTGCATCTCGGGTCGAAGGGAGATTATCGACATGCTCCGTCAGCGTTCGCGCCCCTATCTTTTTTCAAACTCGCTCATGCCTTCCATTGCCGGAGCAACACTTAAGGTTCTTAACATGCTTACCGAAACTACCGAACTACGCGATAGGCTTTGGGAAAACACTCAGCTATTCCGTAAAGGAATGACCGAAGCCGGTTTCCGTATAGTTGAGGGTGTTCACCCCATTACCCCAATAATGTTTGGCCACCTACCCAACGATGCTAAGCTATCGCAGGACTTTGCTGCAGCCTTGCTTGAAGAGGGTATTTATGTGATAGGTTTCTACTATCCCGTTGTACCTAAAGGTAAAGCCCGCATAAGGGTTCAAATAAGTGCAGCTCACACCCGCGAACATATCCAGTTTGCCATTGAAAAGTTCACAAAGGTGGGCAAGAAATTGGGTGTGATTTAAAGAAATCATCCTATCAGAAAGATTGGCACCTTTATCAACCTGTCAATCTCATAGATAAAAATTGAAGGGAGTCATTTTTTGACTCCCTTTTCTTATCTAAAACAAACCATGTATTTGCGCATCGATCTTATTGATGATAAACCTGAGGTCTTCGGGTTTATCGGGAAAATTCAGATTGTCAACGTCAATAATTAGCAGCTTACCTAACTTGTAGCCTTCAATCCATGCCTCGTAGCGTTCATTAAGGCGCTGGAGATAATCGAGGCGGATATTTTTTTCGTAATCGCGTCCGCGTTTCTGGATTTGCCTTACCAGCGTTGGTACAGTGGCACGAAGGTAAATTAGCAAATCGGGCGGCTTAACCAGTGAGGTCATAAGGTTGAACAGGGAAAGGTAGTTGTTAAAATCGCGGGTGCTCATCAATCCCATGTCGTGGAGGTTTGGAGCAAAAATATGAGCATCCTCGTAAATGGTTCTATCCTGAATAACATCTTGGCCGCTACGGTGAATCTCCACTATTTGACTAAACCTGCTGTTTAGGAAGTAAATCTGGAGGTTGAAGCTCCAGCGCTGCATATCCTCGTAAAAGTCGTTAAGGTATGGGTTTTCATCAACATCCTCGTACTGAGGTTTCCACTTGTAGTGCTTGGCCAGTAAACCCGTAAGGGTAGTTTTGCCAGAACCAATATTACCCGCAATGGCTATATGCATAACTTAAAATAATTACTTAAGGTTGGTAATTCGCGTTTTCGTTTCTAAAGATACAAATTGGATTTCAATCGGCAAGGTAAAACAGCTTGTAGATTGATGAATGTGTCAAAAATGTAAATAAATCCTATCTATTTTGATGACTACTTACTTTTTAGCTGGTTATGAATGGCAAGCAGCTCATCGATATACTCGCGAGTATTCGAAAGCCGAGGAACTTTATTCTGCCCACCCAATTTACCGCGCTGGCGCATCCATTCAAAGAATGTCCCCTGAGCGGCCTGCGTAACCACTGGAAAATCGAGCGTTACATTTTTGGCGCGTTTTGCCTCATAGTCGGAATTGACCTCACAAAGCGTTGAGTCAAGAACTTGTGCAAACTCCTCGATGCTGCTTGGCTGTTTTACAAACTCAATGAACCATTCATGGCATCCCTTACGGTCAGTTCCCATGTAAACGGGAGCAGCCGTGTACTCAGCAACCAATGCTCCGGTAGCCTTACAGGCTTTTTCAAGTGCACGCTCAGCGTTTTCAACAATAACCTCTTCGCCAAAAACATTGATGAAGTGACGGGTTCTGCCAGTAATCCTGATTTTATGAGGATGTTTTGAGGTAAATGTAACCGTATCGCCAATTAGGTAACGCCAAAGGCCTGAATTGGTGGAAATGACCATGGCATAATTCCTTCCAACCTCAACATCGGCAATGGTAAGGGCTGTTGGATTAGGTTTGGTAAGCTCATCGAGAGGAACAAACTCATAAAAAATACCGTAGTCGAGCATAAGCAACATGCTATCCGACACAGGGTCGTCCTGAATGGCAAAGAAACCCTCGCTAGCATTATAAGTTTCCATGTAGTGCATGTTAGGCGATGGGATAACTTTTTGAAATTGTTCCCTGTATGGGGCAAAACTTACTCCGCCATGCATGAAAAGCTCAAGGTTTGGCCATATCTCAAGCAAGTTTCTTTTGCCAGTGTAGTTTAACAGGTGCTTAATCATTACCAGATTCCATGAAGGGACACCTGCCAGGCTGGTAACATTCTCGTTAAGGGTCTCGTGAGTGAGTTTCTCCAGTTTCTCTTCCCAATCGGGTATTAATGCCACTTTTTGGCTTGGGGTTCTGATAAACTCAGCCCACCAGGGTTGATTTTCAATCAGAATAGCCGATAAATCGCCGTAAAAGGAATTCATGTTAAAGTTATCAACCTGGTGGCTACCGCCCAGGGTAAGTCCTTTTCCGCTTAACAAATTGTTTTCAGGATAAAGGTTCATGTAAATGGCAAGCACATCGCGAGCCCCCCTGAAATGGCAATCTTCCAACGCCTCGTTGCTAACTGGAATAAACTTACTCTTGCTTTGGGTAGTTCCCGATGACTTGGCAAACCACTTAATATCGGTTGGCCAAAGCAACTTTTCCTCGCCCTGCCTCAACCGTTCAATGTATGGTTTAATGGTTTCGTAGTCAACAAGGGGTACTCGCTTCTGAAATTCATCAATGGTCCTGATGCCATCAAAGCCATATCGTGCTCCGTACTCCGTTTTTGAGCCTTGTTTTAAAAGCTCAAAAAGCACATCGCGTTGCACCTCAAAAGGGTATTTCCGGAAAAGGTCGATGCTGTATAAGCGCTTAGTGTTTACCCAGTTCAGGATAGAGTTGAGTAAAGGCATAATCAAAAAATTATCAACTCAAAACTAAGTCATTTTGCCCAAAAATCAAAAGGGCTAAAGCTTGAAGGTAATACCCACGCCAAAAATCTCCTTAAACTGAACACGAGGCCCGCTGCTATCAATCACGCCATCGTTGTTGGTATCCTTACTAATCTTCACCTTGTCATCGTAGATTAGCTGGGTTGCCAGGTTAACATTGATGTACTTGTTAACCTTCATAATTACAAGCGTTTCCCAGTTAACAACAACGTTTTGTGGGTTATCAAGGTAGTTGGAGAATAGGTCGAGCTTAGTGGTAAAGGTGAGATTTTTTAGCCATTCGGCCTTAAAGTCATTCTTGGTGTAAACCACTCTCACGTAACCGCCAATTTCCTCTCTGAGTGTTTCCCCTTTTTTTACGCCAAATGCTCCTGCATTCGATAGCATGGTGTCCGTAACAAAGGTTAGCTTTCCGGTTAACGGCGCTGCAAAAACACTCAGGTGGGTGTTAGGTTTATAATCCATACCCAATGCCCCAACCAGGTATGCCGGAGCAAAAAAGTTCGAAATTTTCAGACGGGTACTATCGGTTGGGTATTTATAGCCGGTAGTGAATTGGGTTTTAAAGTTCAGTAAAACAGCATAGTAAAAGTTTTTGAAGGCTTCACGTCCAAATTTTGACATTAAGTCAATTTTATCGTCGGTTTTTTTTGTGTACTTAACACCCTCCTGGCTCAAAAACCCGTAACCCAAGTCAATAGTGTTATCCCATGCAGTTTTGGGACTTTTGTAGCTAACAAACCCTGTAAAAACGGTATTTAGTGCAAATGAGCTTTGTCCGCCAGCCGCCCAATTGGTTAACGAGGTCTGGTTGGCATTAATTCCCAGGGCCAGCCCTTGCTTCCATCCGGAAAGCGAATCGGTTTTAATCTCTTTAAGCTGATTTTCAGCGTCGGTTACCTGAGCGTTTACAGTAATGGTAAGTACTACTGACAGGATAGTGGTAAGTAATTTAGTCATGGCTGTTTGAATTATTCATTAATTTACGCTAAAATACTAATTATTATGGAAAAATATTCATTTCAAAGCTGTAACTTTGCGGGCTAATTTTTTGGGGATGAAGGGCATCAGAAACATTGCAATTATTGCGCATGTGGATCATGGGAAAACCACGCTGGTGGATAAAATGATCATTCAGGGTAAACTTTTTAAAGATCACGAGAACCCGGGTGAGCTGATTTTGGATAGCAACGACCTGGAGCGTGAGCGTGGCATAACCATTCTGGCTAAAAACGTATCGGTAAACTACAAGGGTTACAAAATCAAC
Source organism: Tenuifilum sp. (assembly GCF_037481895.1). Classification (NCBI taxonomy): domain Bacteria; kingdom Pseudomonadati; phylum Bacteroidota; class Bacteroidia; order Bacteroidales; family Tenuifilaceae; genus Tenuifilum; species Tenuifilum sp. Next base: position 21,737 of record NZ_JBBFKU010000030.1, on the reverse strand, counting down.
ATAATTGACACCCCAGGCCACAGCGATTTTGGAGGCGAGGTTGAACGCGTTCTAAACATGGCCGACGGTGTGCTGCTTCTGGTTGATGCCTTTGAGGGGACTATGCCCCAAACCCGTTTTGTTCTTCAAAAAGCCTTAGCCATAGGCTTAAAACCCATTTTGGTGATAAACAAGGTTGATAAGCCAAACTGTCGCCCTGAGGAGGTTCAGGAGCAGGTTTACGAACTAATGTTCAGCCTCGATGCCTCAGAGGAACAGCTCGAGTTCCCTACCATATACGGAAGTGCCAAACAGGGATGGATGAGCAGCGACTGGCGGAAGCCATCAAACGATATAACCCCTCTGCTTGATTGTATTATTGACTATGTGCCAGCCCCAAAACAGCTAAAAGGCACGCCCCAACTTCTTATTACATCACTCGACTACTCAAACTATGTTGGCCGGATTGCCATAGGCAAGCTGCACAGGGGAACCCTAAGGGCAGGCCAAAACGTATCGTTGGCAAAGCGAAACGGTCAGGTAGTACGAACAAAGATCAAGGAGCTACTCGTTTTTGAAGGCCTTGAACGCAAAAAGGTTGACGAGGTAAGTTCAGGCGATATCTGTGCCCTTGTTGGCATTGAAGGGTTTGACATTGGCGATACCATAGCCGATTACGAAAACCCCGAGCCACTTCCTACCATTGCCGTGGATGAGCCTACCATGAGCATGCTCTTTACCATTAATAACTCACCGTTCTTTGGTCGCGATGGGAAATACGTTACCTCGCGTCACCTAAAGGATAGGCTAATGCAGGAGCTAGAAAAAAACCTAGCCCTTCGGGTTGAGGAAACCGATTCTGCCGATGCCTTTACCGTTTACGGTCGTGGAGTACTCCACCTTTCCGTGCTTATTGAAACCATGCGTCGCGAAGGGTATGAGCTTCAGGTTGGTCAGCCCAAGGTAATTATTAAGGAGATAGATGGAGTAAAGCACGAACCCATTGAGTACCTAACCATTGATGTTCCTGAGGATGTGTCAGGAAAGGCTATTGAGCAGGTTACCCGCCGCAAGGGTACACTAATCTCAATGGATCGCCGCCACGACCGTGTTCATCTTGAGTTCGAGATACCCTCGCGCGGTATTATTGGGCTCCGTAACATCATTCTAACGGCTACTGCCGGCGAAGCCATCATGGCGCACCGCTTTAAGGCATTTGAGCCCTACCGGGGCGAGATTGAAACCCGCACCAATGGTTCACTAATTGCCATGGAGAGCGGTACTGCGTATGCTTACGCCCTGGGCAAGCTACAGGATAGGGGTAGGTTCTTTATCGATGAGCATGAGGAGGTTTACGCAGGCCAAGTGGTTGGCGAGAATAACCGCTCAGGCGATATTGTTGTTAACGTTACAAAATCCAAAAAACTTACCAACATGCGCGCCTCAGGTTCCGACGAAAAGATTTTCCTTGCTCCCCCCATCAAGTTTAGCCTTGAGGAAGCACTTGAGTACATCCAGGAGGACGAATACGTTGAGATTACCCCTAAAGCCATACGCCTACGAAAAATCTACCTCGACGAAAACGAGCGTAAACGTAGGGCTAAAGCATAGCGGAACGGTACTTTTTTGATGAATATTTTTAACTTTTTTTGGGTTGAATTGATTTTTTATAACTTTGCACGTTGATTTTGTGAGAAAGTGGCAAGTATTTTAGGCGCATATTCAATTAGCTACAAGGGACTTAAGCTTGGCAAACACTCGTTTGATTTTGAAATAAACAACGATTTTTTTGCTGAGTTCCCTGAGGGTGAGGTTAAGGAAGGCACGCTCACAGCAAAAGTTATGATGAACAAGCAGAATAACCTGCTTGAATTTGACATAGTGATAAAAGGAAAGGTAAAGGTTACCTGCGATAGGTGCTTGGAACAATTCTTCCTGCCAATTGAGTACAAGGGTTTTCTTGTGGCAAAAATTGGAAACGAGGAGATTGAGGATCAAGCCGATATAATCTTCCTAACCGAGGATGACCATGAGGTAAACCTTGCCCAGTACCTGTACGAGAGCATTCACCTGAGTCTACCGCTAAAGCGGTACCATGGGTTAAAAGGATCCAGTATTGAGGATTGCGATCAGGAAATGCTAAAGTACATCAAGTTTGAAGACGATGACCAGGCTGAGGTTGACCCTCGCTGGCAGGCTTTAAAGGATTTGTTGAACAATAATAACTAAGTTGGACTATATAATTTGTTGAAAAATGGCACATCCGAAATCACGAATCTCTAAACAGAGAAGGAACAAGCGTAGAACTCACTACAAAGCCGAAGCTCCAACCCTTTCAACATGTTCAAACTGCGGAGCAGCAGTTGAATATCACAGGGTTTGCCCTGAGTGCGGCTATTACCGTGGTAAGTTAGCAATCGAGAAGGCAGTTAACGCCTAAAAATGAATTTCATAAACCCCTGCATTGATGATTAGAATTGGCGTTGATGCAATGGGCGGCGATTTTGCACCCGATGCTGTTGTATCGGGTGCAGTTTTAGCCCTCAAGCATCTTAATGCCGATGAGCGCATTGTGCTTTTCGGTGACCAGCAAAGGATTCTTGAAATCCTTGCCCGTGAAAATGCAAATCCTACCGATTTTGATATAGTTCACACCTCTGAGGTGATTGAAATGGGCGATCACCCATCGAAAGCGTTTGCCAAGAAAACCGATTCCAGTATAGTTAAAGGCTTTATGGCTTTGGCTGCTGGCAAAATTGATGGTTTTGCAAGTGCTGGCAGCACTGGAGCCATGATGGTTGGCGCTTTCATGGTAATAAAGCAAATACCCGGTGTTATACGTCCCGGAATTGCCGGTTTTATCCCTGTTTCCGAAAGTAAGCTTAATGTTATTCTCGATGTGGGTTTAAACCCCGATTGCCGTCCCGATGTACTTTACCAGTATGGTAAACTGGGTTCAATTTACGCCCAGCAAGTGCTTGGTATTGAAAACCCAAGGGTTGCCCTACTGAATATTGGCGAGGAGGAGGAGAAAGGCAACCTGGTAACCAAAAGCGCCTTTGAGATGATGAAGGACTCAACCGATTATACCTTTGTTGGAAACGTTGAGGGCCATCACCTATTCCACGATAAAAAGGCCGATGTGGTAGTTTGCGATGGGTTTGTGGGTAACGTAGTACTCAAGGAGGCTGAGGCGTTCTACCACCTGCTTAAGAAATTTAGCCCTGAAAATAAGTTCATTGAGCGTTTTAACTCCGAGAACTACGGTGGTACGCCAGTTCTTGGGGTTAATAAACCCGTTATAATTGCCCATGGAGCATCGAGCCCCGTGGCTATAATGAATATGATTAAACAAACCCGCGAGGTTATAGTATCGGACCTTTGCGAAAAAATTAAACAAGCATTTATGTAGCTATGGGAAAAATTACTGCCGCAATTACTGGCGTTGGAGGATATGTGCCAGAGTATATCCTCACCAACGAGGAGTTAAGTAGAATGGTCGATACCACCGATGAGTGGATAATGACCCGTATAGGTATTAAGGAGCGCCGAATACTAAAGGGCGAAGGGCTTGGAACTTCCGATATGGCAGTTCATGCCGTTAACGAGCTGCTCCGTAAAACCAACACCCACCCCGATGAGGTGGACATGCTAATTTGCGGCATAGTAACCCCCGACATGCAGTTCCCAGCTACCGCTAACATTATAAGCGATAAGTGCGGGATTAAGAATGCTTTTGGTTACGATATGAATGCAGGCTGTTCAAGTTTCCTATATGCTTTGGTTACAGCATCAAAGTTTGTGGAGTCGGGTTCACATAAAAAGGTTGTAGTGGTTGGCGCCGACAAGATGTCGTCCATAACCGATTACACTGACCGCACCACCTGTCCCATTTTTGGCGACGGAGCAGCAGCTGTGCTCCTAGAACCTAACCATGATGGCTTTGGCGTTATTGACGCTAAGATGCAGGTTGATGGTTCAGGACGCAAACACCTTCACCAGGTAGCCGGTGGTTCATGCTACCCTGCTTCGTTCGAAACTGTAGCCAAGCGCCAGCACTTCATTTACCAGGAGGGCCAACCCGTGTTCAAAGCTGCTGTTTCAAACATGGCCGATGTGTCGGTTGAGATGATGGAGCGCAACAATATCAAGCCTGAGGATTTGGCTTGGCTTGTTCCACACCAGGCAAACATGCGAATAATTGAAGCAACCGCAAATCGCATGGGAATTGACAAGGATAAGGTGATGATTAACATACAGCGCTACGGCAATACAACCAGTGCCACAATCCCTCTATGCCTTTGGGAATGGGAATCGAAACTTCGCAAGGGCGATAATATAATTATTGCAACCTTTGGTGCTGGGTTTACCTGGGGCGCAGCCTATGTAAAGTGGGCGTACGATGGTGATAAAGTAGCAAAGTAAAATATTGTTTTCAACAAAAAAGCCGGGCTAAACCCGGCTTTTTTATTATTTGGTGTTTGAGTCTAACATTACTTATGCAGTATTTCCTGAAGTTTTCGGGTTTTATCAATTACATCATCTGTTAAGCGATGAACCGAAGTGGTAGCGCCTGATATTGCATCAATTTCTTTGCCTACCGTCAGCGTATTTTTTCCGTTGTAGCCAACAAATTGATTTAACCAACTCTTTAGGGTGATTTCCTGGCCATGAGTGGCCTCAAAACTATAAATCTGAAGCGAAAGAATTTTACCCGACCTGTCGAAAAGGATAAAGTAATCAAAGTACTCCGACCCATTGGCATTAACATTATCATCGGAAGCCTTGCAACCTTCGGTTCTGCATGTAAATACCCTTCCTACATAGGAAAATGAAACCGGGTTAGCATTGGTATAAGTGAAGAATTTACCTGTTTTATAGGTCATTATCTCCTTGGCAATGGGCGTTTGACTCCCGCTAATTTTTTTGATCTCCCTATTAAGCTGTTTGGGCTCAAAGTTGATTTCAGAGCCAACCTGTAGGCTAAGTAAGACCCCAATAATACCCATAAATAGTTTCATAACAAAAGATTAAAAATTCACTCCTATGCCCGCATTAAATGTCTTGCTAAAGGAGTTTTCGGCTTTGGATTTATAGAACTGTAAATCAGCCTTAAGTACTACTCCTTTTTCTAAGGCGTAGGTCAAGCCTGTGGTGATGATAGTATTACTATAGCTTTTATTTGTTACAACTGGCTCCTCAACTGAATGGTGAGTGTTGTAGGCCTCATAACGAATAAAGGGCATTAGGCTTTGCTTAGTGTCAGCCAATAAGTGAAATATATCATAACCAACCTCAACGTAGTAACCGAGCATAGCACTTCCTAAATCGTTAAGTTTGGTACCAGTCTTGGTAAATACATTATACTCATTGGTATTAGAAAGTGAAATGTAGTAAAGTTGGCCTGTAAGCTTAACGCCTTTGAAATTGTAACGAGTATCTAAACCAACCATTGATATTCCAACAACCGATGAGTCGGCCCTTTGGATTTTTGCGAGGCTATCCTTACTGAGGTTCGAGTAAAGTTTACTATTCGATTTACCAAAATAGCCCGATAATCCAACATTAAGATTTCTAACCCCATAAAACTCCAATTTACCAGTAAATGCAGGTTGGTTCATGTAAGCCTTTGATGCTTTTTGACGGCCCTCCCTAAGCCCCTTACTACCGGAAAACATAGCATTGGTTCCATCGTAACCATTTAATCCGTTTACTACATAGAGCTGATACCGGGTTTTAGCCTGATAAACATTCCCTTGGAAGCCTAGCCCTACCTCGCGCCAGGTTGTGGGCGCAATTTTGTTGTCGATAATCGGGCGTTCAACACCATTGAAAGCGGTTGGTTCATGGTACTCATTAATAATACCCATTGGCACTAGCAGTACTCCAGCTCTAAAGTTTGCATACCTGTTTAACTTATACTGAATAAACATTTGCTCAACCCAAACCTCCCTGGCATACTCAATTTCAACTTCGGTTACAAACTGCGTTTTACTGGAAAAATTGTAACCAAAGAACAGCACCATACGGTGGGCATCAAGCGTACCTAGGTTGTGGGTGTTGCTCTTTAACGGTTGATTGTAGTGAACCTCACCGTATCCCCCAATTTGAAGACCCGGTTTACTGTTCATTAATGCTTGAGCAGTATTTTGCTGCTGATTGGGAATGGTATCGATTTGGGCCTTAAGACCAAACGAAATCACAAGTAAACCAAATACATACAAAACTCTTTTCATAACGGCATTATTGTTAATTGTTTTCGCAGCAAATTTATTTAGACTAATTCTATTTTATGTAAAAATAGTATTGATGTTTATCAATCAACACTATTTAGAATAGTGACTCCAACAACATCCTGAACTTGCTAAAAAATAATATTCTAGGTGTGCAGAGGGTGGTGTTTGAATTTTAAGGTTAAAGGATAAAGGGTAAAAATTTAAAATTTCAGATTTCAGATTCAAGATGTTAGGTAATCTCTCTTATGCCATCAATTATCAACCATCAACTATCAACAAAATTGGTATCACAGGGTTACAAAGTGTAACACGGTGTTATACAGAATGGCAATCACGACATTGAGCAACGAGCAACAATCAACGCCTCCAGCCCCGTAGGGGCTAAACATTTGTAACTCCATAACTACTCCCACCCGTATAGCGATGCACGCAATGGTATACCAAAGAGTAAGGGTAAATCGTTGCATCGCAACAGAAGAGCATACCAAAGAGCGGTTCCCTTAGAATCAATAAAAAGGGAATGAAGGAGTATTCAGATGCTTCGGCGAGCTCAGCATGACAGAGATATTTTGTGGCGGATTTTAAAAAGAAAAATGAGTATATTACAAAATAAATATTCCTAACAATTAGTCATTAATTCTAGTTTTTGTTTTGGGAATTATGCTTTATTTGACAATTAAAGGGGTAAAGCCTTGGCTATTACCCCTTAAATGAACGATGAAATAAAAAGTCTATTTCTGTCTAAAAATACCGAGTACCCCAATAATACTTCCAGCGTCAGAGGTTAATGGGTATAAGCTTACTGAGCCTTTCATCTCCTGACCGTTGGCAAAGGTGAGTGAAATCTTGCGGTCAACTACCGGGCTTTTCTTGCGAGCAACATCCTCGGTTAAATCCCAAAGTTTACGGGCAGTATCCTCAGGCAAGAGGTCAAACTCGCTTAAACCAATTGCCTCCTCAACGGATGATAGGCCAAGTAGGGGAACTAATGAATTGCTTATCCGGCGGTAGCGACCGTCGGCATCCTTCTGGAAGATGAGGTCGCTTGAATTCAGGAGTAAGCTTTCAAGAATAGTTTTATCCTCGCGAAGTTGGGCTTGGATTGTTTCCTGCTCGTGACGCTTGCGCTCCATCTCCTCCTGGGTAGCATGTAACTCTTCCATGTTCTGGCGCATCTCCTCTTCCTGCGCCCGCATTTCCTCAGCTTGCTGTTGGGTTTGGGTTAAGAGTTGAGCCGTACGCATATTTATTTTAACGCTTGCAAGGGTTGCGGCAATGCTAGCAGCTAGCTTCTCAATAAAATCAATCTGATATTTCTGGTATGGTGTGAAAGTGGCTAGCTCAACTACTCCCTGAACAATATCGTTTGCTATAAGGGGTACTATAAGCACGCAACGCGGATTTTCCTCGCCCAGCCCTGAAGTTATTTTGATATAGTCGCGCGGCACATCAACCATTAAAATGGTTTTCTTCTCAACGTAGCATCGTCCAACGAGCCCCTCGTTCGGCAGCACTGTTTTTTCCATCAGCTTACGACGGTTATATGCGTAGCATGCAGTCATTTCAAGAACTGTATTGTTGGGGTCGTTCTCGTTAACAATAAACATACCCCCCTGAATTGAACCTGTGTAACTTACCAGATTCTTAATTATCAGGTAGGACAGTTCCGTGATATTATCGTTATGCTGGCGGAGTACTTCACCGAAAAGCGCCATTCCTTGTGTAGCCCATATCTGTTGCTGCTCTTCTTCCTTGCGTTTTTCCTCCTGCTCACGGGCTTTAATTAAGCTCCGCTGCATCTCGGTTAATGCTTTTCCTAGCTTGTCCTTCTCACTGAGCAACTTAAACTCGGTATCGAGTTTTCCCTCACCAATTTCGCGGGCAAATTGCTCGGTATAGTTTAATCCGTCAATTAGCTTGTTAGCCGAACGCGACATCTCCTCAAGCTCATCGCCAGTATGCAGGTATATTTTTTTATTCACATCAATATCGCCTTGGGCTATACTGTTAAGTAACTCAGTGGTGCGCTTTATAGGCTTTGAAATTCGAGCTGAGATATACCAAATGGCAAAAGCTTGTAGGATAATGCCGAGAATAAAAACAAGAATAGTGGAGAACACTGACCGGCGAGCGTCTTTAACAATTTCCGACATGGGAATGGAAAGTATTAGCCCCCATGAGTTGGGCGATTCACCCGGCTGCAATATGCTAAGTATGTTGAGGTATTCCATTCCGGAATTGTAGGAGAAAAAGAAATGGTTTTGCTTATCCTTTACCTTTTGGGTAAGCGCAAACTTCGACTCAAGCTCAGGGTAAATATTAGCAAAGTATTCCTTAGCGTTTTCAGGGTTTGAATCGGCAATAATACGACCATCTCCAGCAATCAGGCTAACATTTGTGCCTGGATAGGGTTTAATTTTTTCAATATCGGTTTGGAACTTCTCCAGCGAGATATCAACGCCGCCAAGGCCAGCAAATTTACCTTTTACCCTAACCGGTACACTAAGGCTGGTTGCTAGCACTTCTTTACCACCATACACAAAGGTGTATGGGTCGAGCAACATCTCACAGTTGCAGGTTTTTGATGCGTAGTAGTTGCTGGTAACAATATCACCTGTAATATTTTTATGCTCAATATCAATGCCTACCTGTCCGTTGCTAAGGTACGCTGTTACTGAGCGTCGGCCGTAATCTTTTGTATAACCTGGACGGAACGCAGAGTATTCAATTGAATACCATACCGTAAGGTATCGGGGATTGTTTGAAACCTGATTTCGCAGAATATTGAAAAAGATAGAATCGAGGGTAACAGTATCGAATTTAGGGTAGATGTAAAGGGCATGAGCCAGGGCTCTTGAAAAACCCATATCCAAATCGAGTTCCGATTTTAATCGGAAAGCCGATTTTTGGGCTTCGGCCTGTGCAATCTTAATGGCATTATCGCGAGCAATACTGTTCACCCTTATGCTTATGAATGAGCCTATTACAATCATTATTGCTGCCGAGGTGGTTAAAACCCAAAGCAAAAGCTTGGCACCTATTCGCATCTTTATTTTGTCGGCACTAATGTTCAATTTTCCAATTCTCATGTTGCCTAGTATGTTTTACGATTACAATTTTAATGCTAAAACCGCACAATCGTTTGCAATGGTTAAAAATACGAAAATGTTTTAGCACTATACAATTTTTTCAAAATTTCGTAATAGTTCATCAGTAAAAATTAGCCCATCAAATTTTTTTTGGTAAATTGCTCCTGGTAGAACAGGACAGCACTATGAGAATACTGAATATTAAAAAGTGCATCACTTTTTTGGTGTTTTTAGCAGTTAGTATTTTTGCGGGTTTACATGCACAGGAAATCGATAGCCTTTTAAGGCTATCAGAGCATTACCGGACAGTTAACCCCGATTCGGCCGTTAGCGTTGCTAGGCAAGCTTTGGCAAAGGTCGATGCAGTAAATCAACCCGATATTGCGGCCCGGGTTTACTTTAGTTTAGGTTATGCCTACTACAACCGCAACGACTTTGAGCTTGCTCTTGAACATTTCAATAAATCGTTGATGCTTGCAGAGCAATCGGATAATATTCAACTTAAAGCGTTACTACACAACCGTATTGGTAACGTTTATCAGTTAAAAAGCTACTACAGTCAAGCCATTGATGAGTATAAAAAAGCGCTGGACTACAACTACAAGATAGGAAGCAAGGTAGAAATTGCCCGCACATTGGTTAATATTGGAACGGTGTTTGCAATTACGGGTAATTTCTCAATTGCCTTGCAGTACATGCTCGATGCCCTTGAAATTTTTGAGCAATCGGGCGAAACCGAGGGTATGGCCTGGACATCGTTAAGCATTTCGCGTCTTTTTAGCCGATTGGAGATTAACGAAAGGGCTTTGCAGTATGCCGAAAATGCCTTGAACCATTACCGCAGGCTTAACAATCAAACCGGCATAACCCTGGCACAAACCGAGTTGGCCAATATTTACTACCATACCGGTATGCACGACAAGGCACTCGATTTACTGGGTAAGGTAATTGATGAGAATTCACGCACCCGAAACATACACGCACAGGCAGCTAACTACCTGCTGATGGGAATTATCTACTTTGATAAAAAACAGTACCAGCAGTCCGAATACTACCTTAACCTATCGCTATTGCTGAAACAGCAGGTAAACGATAGTATTGATATGGCAAAGCTTAACCGATACATGGGTGAACTTGAGCTGCAAAGGGGAAACTTTGCCAAAGGGATTACCCTTCTGAATAAAGCGTTAAACGATGCCCAAAAGCAAAAGATTACTACCGATTTACGCGATATATACTATAGCCTATCGGACGCCGAACGCAGGAAAGGTAATTACAAAAAGGCATACGAGTACTTTACCAGCTATTCGGCACTTAAGGATAGCGTTAACGCCAGCCAAATAGCCAAGCTGGAGATGCAGTACGATTTTGAGAAAAGGGAAAAGGAACAGGAGTTAATCTCGCGCCAGCGCGATGCCATGCAGCAAGCCAGGCTTGAACGGCAGCGAATGGCAACCCTGCTTATTTCAATAGCTTTAGTTTTGAGCCTTGCTCTGGCAGCTGTAGTATTCAGATTCTACCGCGAAAAAAAGAGAACCAACCAAATTCTCATCCTGCAGAACGCTGAGATATTAAGGCAAAAGAACGAAATTGAAAACCAGAAACAGGAGATTGAGGCCCAGCGCGATTTGGCCGAAAGGCAACGTGACCAAATAGCCGAACAACAAAAGCAAATAACCGATAGTATTAAGTATGCGAGCCGTATTCAGGCTGCTGTTCTTCCGCGCAGCCAGCAAATCTCCACACTGCTGCGCGATCACTTTGTGCTCTACCAACCCAAAAACATTGTTAGTGGCGATTTCTTTTGGGTAACACAGCTAACCGATGGTAGAATTGCGATAGCAGCAGCCGATTGCACTGGCCACGGGGTTCCCGGAGCTTTTATGAGTATGCTTGGCATTACCCTGTTAAAGGAACTAACCGCAACACAACGTTTTGAGAATGCCGCCGATATCCTTTTCCGCCTCCGCCGCCTTGTTATTGCCTCGCTCAACCCGGCCGAAACCGATAACGATTCACACGACGGTATGGATATGGGTATGCTCATAGTTGACCGAAAAAGGATGGAGGCCCATTACGCAGGCGCTTATTTCCCTTTGTTACTCATAAGGGATTCCTCCGTGCAGGCCCCTCCAACGCACTCAAACCCTGTTATAGCTGACGGAAGTACTCTTTACGAAATTAAAGGCGATAAAAGGCCAATTGGGCATCACATTATTGAGGAACGAATGTTTACTAACCACACCTTTACTATCTTTGAAAACGACCTGTTCTACCTGCTTTCCGACGGATACTCCGACCAGTTTGGAGGCCCCAAAAACTCAAAATTTATGATGGTGAACCTTAAAAAGCTTCTGCTCGATATTCATCACCTGCCATTAAACACCCAGCAAAGTATTCTACAGGAAAAATTCGATGAGTTTAAGGGTAACGAGAAACAGGTTGATGATATACTTATAATGGGATTTAGGGTTTGACAGCCAAACTTCTCTCATTTCATAAAATTATCAACCTAATACAAGGGTTTCCTGATACCCTCTTCTTATAAACCGAGTTTAGTCAATAGAAACAAAATAAAATATTTACACATCTTGTTTCTATTGACTTATCGAGGTAATCCCGACTTATCAAATTCTGCTTATTCCGACTCATTCCTTTAAAATTAGCCCGGTTGAATTTGTTAATTCCTGGTCATTTGGTTTAGCCGTTCACTTTTTACAATTCCTCTAACTTCCTCTAACTCCATCATATTCTGCTTATTCCGACTCATTCCGACTCATTCCTCTAAAATTAGTCTGGTTGAATTTGCTAATTCATGGCACTTTTGGGTGTCTATAACTGCTGAATCCGTCATATAGCACTAGTAGTAAATCGTTTTTAACTTTTCTTTCAATTTATCGTAAAGTGTTTTATGTTTGCATGATAAAGTCCAACTATGCAAAGCTCAAATTTTTTACATAGAGTTTTAATACTTTGTTCTGCAGCTTTGCTTTTGCAATATCCATTATCAGTATTTTCCCAGCCAAAATCCGATAGTATTGCAGTAAAGACCTTAATCGATTCAGCGGTTAATGCAAAATCGCCACGGGTAAGAATAGCGTTTGCTCGCGAGGCATACCATAAGGCAAAAGCTACAAATAGCAAGCACTTGCTTGCTGATGCTACTCACGAAATGGGTAACGCTCTTTTTAGGCTAAACAGTTACGATGCCGCCATCGATAGCCTACAAAGGGCATTGGTTCTTTACAATATTGTTGGCGATAGTGCAGGAACGGCAAAAACTTACTATACCCTGGGTTCTTGCTATGTTCGGAAATCGAACTATGTAAAGGCAATTCAGTTAATTGAGGAAAGTGTAAAACTTGCTACATCGATTAACGATAGTGCCTTGCTAGCAAATTGCTATAACTCACTTGGAATTATTTACTACACCCTTGAGAACTTACTGGCATCGATCGATTTCTTTGAGAAAGCAGCAAACTACTACGAAAAAGCTCACAGCTACAAAAACTATGTAAGGGTTAAGGGAAATGTAGGTTTAAGCTTAACCAAAATTGGGAACTGGGAAAGTGCAAGACAAATCTTTTTTTCCACACTTAACAGCTATGGCAAGTATATGGATTCGCTAATGCTTGCCTCGTTTTACGATAACATTGGTTTTTTTTATGAGAACTTGGGCAAGGTTGATTCCGCATTATACTACCATAATCAATCATTAACCATAAGCAAAACGCTCAGCTCCACTCGCGGAATTGCTCTAAGCAATTTGGCAATTGGCCGGTGTTATACTGGTTTAGCGCAATTTGGGCTTGCAATTAAATATTTACTTGAGGCTAAACGCCTAGCCAAACTCAATGGCGAGGAAGATATTTCAGCTCAAGCTAACAGGCAGCTATCAACCTGCTACGAGGCAACCGGCGATTTTAAGAATTCCCAAAAATGTTTAAAGGAATTTTTGGAATATACCGATAAAACATTCACCAAGAAGCTTATAACTCAGGTTGCACAGCTACACTCAATGTTGCAGATTGAGAAGCAGGAAAGGGAAAACCAGCAGCTACAAATGCAGCTGGAGCTGAAATCGTTAAATGAACACAAGGATAAAAAGATAATTACTTTGTACACAATCTTTTCAATTCTTTTGCTCCTAACCCTCAGCGTAATTGTTTACTTTGCCATACAGCTCTCCCAAAAGAAAAAGCTTTTAGAGCATACAAATTCTCAGCTTTTCAAGTTCAATAATGAACTCGATTCCCTGGTAAAACATAGAACCAGGGAGTTGAATAATGCTATTGATAAAATAAGGGAGCTTGAAAGAATTAAATCCGCTTTCATGGCAAATATAAGCCATGAAATCCGGACACCACTGAACGGAATACTAGGACTCTCCTACTACCTTTCGGCACCAGAATGCACTGCTGAAGAGCGTTCGCAGATAGGCGAACAGGTTAAGCGTTTGGGCAATAAACTTGTAAGAATAGTTGACGATATCCTTGAACTTTCCAAAATTGAAACCAACCAGGTAAACCTACTGCTGTCCGAGGTCAACCTTAATCAGCTGCTCGATGATGTTTACAAGGAGTTTGACGCCATTGCTGAAATAGATGATAAAAATCTCTTTTTTAGGGTAAATAAATCGTTGCCCGACGATAGGGCAATAGTAATATGCGATTACTACCGTTTGCGTAGCATTATTATTCATCTTTTAGAGAATGCCTTCAAGTTTACCCACCAGGGTGGGGTTGAAATGGGTTACTCCATAAACGAGAACTCGTTGTTATACCTATACGTAAAGGATACAGGGGTTGGTATACCTAACGATATCCAGAAGAAAGTTTTTGAGCGTTTTTATAAGCACCTAGATGATTCCAGCCCAATTTTTTACGATGGTCTGGGAATTGGATTAACCATAGCCATGGGGTATGCCATTGCATTAGGGGGTAGCATAAAGCTTCAATCCTCACCTGGCCAAGGATCAACCTTTACTCTTGTGCTACCTATAACAGTGCCCAACTCCAACGCAAATAAGGAGGCATTCAACTTTACTGGTAAAAGAATTCTGGTGGTAGAGGATGATCTGATAAACTACCAGTACCTACACGCTTTGCTTAGCAAAACGGGCGCTACTGTTATTCATGTTAAAAACGGCGAAGATGCCATTGAGGCAGCAACCATTGAAAGGGCAGCCGATTTAATTCTACTTGACATTCAGTTACCTTTTAAGAGCGGAATAGAGGCTGCCATTGAGATACGAAAGATAAATAAGCAAATCCCTATCATTGCCCAAACTGCTACCGATTCCGAATATGTGAGCGCCTGCAGGGATGCTGGTTGTAACGCATTTGTTACAAAACCAATTGACCCCGATGAACTACTAAACCTCATTAAACGTTTCCTATAAAAACAAAACCCCAACTTGAGTTGGGGCTTACGGTTAATTTATCAGTTCTTTATACGTTGAAACGGATATGCAGAATATCGCCATCCTCAACAACATAGTTTTTACCTTCAACAAATAGTTTTCCCTTTTCGCGGCAAGCGTGCTCTGAACCAAGGGTAATAAAATCGTTATACTTCATAACCTCGGCCCTAATAAAGCCGCGTTCTAGGTCGGAATGGATAACTCCAGCAGCCTGTGGCGCTGTCATCCCTTTTTTGATTGTCCATGCCCTAATTTCCTTGGGCCCAACGGTAAAAAAGGTTTCGAGGTTTAGCAGGGAGTATGCCGCTCTAATAAGCTTGTTAACGCCGGGCTCAGTAAGCCCAACATCGGCCAAAAAGGCTTTGCGGTCATCCTCACTCTCAAGTTCCGATATTTCTGCCTCAACCTTACCGGCTATAATCAGTATTTCCGTTTTTTCATCCTTTAGGAACTCCTTTACCCTATTGGAATACTGGTTACCGTTTACAGCCGATTTTTCGTCGACATTGCATACGTAAATAACCGGTTTTGTGGTAAGCAGGAAAAGATCGTCAACATACTTTTTATCGTGCTCATCAACTGGAACAGTTGAAGCGTTTTTGAACGACTCAAGGTGGTTCTTGTACACCAATAGAACCTCAAAAGCTTTTTTTGCCTCCTTATCGCCTACCTTTGCAGCTTTTTCAACCTTTTGTAACTTTTTCTCAACCGATTCCAGGTCGCGAACCTGCAACTCAAAGTTAACCGTTTCAATATCGCGAACGGGATCAATGGAACCGTCGATATGGGGTAGCGAGGGATCGTCGAAACAGCGTAGCACGTGGATTAACGCATCGCAGTTACGAACATCGGCCAGGAACTTATTGCCCTCGCCCTTACCAGTTGTTTTTGATAAACCGGGAATATCAACAATCTCAACGGTGGTGTGAACAATACGCTCAGTGGGTTGAAGCTTTTCAAGTTCGTAAAGCCGGTTATCGGGGACGTTTATTGTACTGATGTTCGATTTTCCTGTGCCGGTAGCCACATTGCTAGTTAAGGCTTTAGTGCTCGACATGCAGTTGAAAATAGTAGTTTTGCCCACGTTGGCAAGACCAATTATGCCACATTTTAGACCCATTGCTATTCAAATTATTTGAGCACAAAATTACAGCAAATAGGTCAGATAACAAAAAAAGCGGCTAATGCCGCTTTTGAGTTTAGTTGCTTTCCAGCAGCTGGAGTATTTCGTCCATTTTGGGGGTAAGAATAATCTCAGTGCGCCTATTTTTTTGTCGGGCTTCGGGTGTTTTAGCCCTATCGATGGGAAGGTACTGGCTCCGCCCTGCTGCAGTTACACGCACAGGGTCAATCCTTGAACCTGAAATCAGTAGGCGTACAATGGTAGTGGCACGTTTTACGCTTAAATCCCAGTTATCCTGTAGCCCTCCTGTTCCTCGGTATGGGACATCGTCGGTGTGACCCTCAACCATTATGTTAATATCGGGGTTCTGTTCAAGAACTGGGATTAACTGCTTTATTGCAGCGGCACCCTTTGAGTCAATCTCGTAACTACCCGATTTGAACATCAGCTTTTCCTCCAGCGATACGTAAACCTTGCCATTCTGAATTGAGACTGTGAGGCCCTTGCCCTCGAACCCAAAAAGCGCATCGGCAACCTTTTTCCGTAGGGCTCTCATAACTGAATCCTTGGCATTTAGCATTCGCTCCAGCTCAACCAACCGGGCATTGCGTGCATCAAGCTCACGTTTCATGCTATCGAGGTTTGCCTGCACCTTATCGAGCCCAAGTTTACGCTGGTATAGCCTCCGCTCAAGTTCTTTAAGGGCATCTTCCTTCTCCTGCAGCTCTTCCTGGGTTTTCTGTATTTGAAGTAAAAGCTTTTTGGTTTCATCCTTGCTACCCGAAATTACCCCATCCTGTAGGCTTTGAAGCTCTGAGTAACGCTCCTTAAGCGTTGTTAGCTCCTCATTAATGCGGTTGAAAGTAACTGCACGGTTTATGCTGTCGCTTGTGAGGGCATCAACCTTTGCCTGAAGAATACGTGTTTTACTGTCGAGTTCCGAGTTTTTAGTTGTAAGGGCCTCGTTTTCCACCGTTAGCTTTTCACGCTCCTCCTCGCACTTTGCGTTTTTGTCCTGTAGCGCTTGGAATTCCTTGGCAGGCACGCATGCAGTTAGAATTGCCAACCCAAGTATCAGGGCTTTAGAGTATTTTGAACATTGCTTCATGTTGCAATTATTTTGAACAAATATAAAAATTTAATTGCACCCTCGCATTTTGAAACATTCTTAAAATATCAACATAAAACTACTATTTAGACAGAAAAGATTTGGAAAAATATGTAACAAAGTGCTATTTTAGCTGTTAAGGTATAGTGAGGGGAATGGTGTTTATGGAGAACAAGTACGCATTGCTAAGCAATATCGATTCGTCCGAGGATATTAAAAGGTTAAAACCTGAGCAGCTGGTTGATTTAAGCGCTGAGCTCAGGCAGTTTATCATTGATATTGTTTCGGAGAATCCGGGCCATTTTGCATCGAGTTTAGGGGTGGTTGAGCTAACCATTGCCCTCCACTACGTTTATAACACTCCTTTTGACCGTATTATTTGGGATGTTGGCCATCAGGCCTATGGCCACAAAATACTTACCGGCCGTCGCGATGTTTTTCACACAAACCGTAAGTACAAGGGGATTAGCGGATTTCCAAAGCGTTCCGAGAGTCCGTACGATGCCTTTGGCGTTGGCCATTCATCCACATCCATTTCCGCAGCTCTTGGCATGTCGGTAGCATCGAAGTTGAAGCTTGAAAACCGAAAAGTAGTGGCTGTAATTGGCGATGGTGCGCTTACCGGCGGAATGGCCTTTGAAGCCCTTAACCACGGGGGTGGCATCAACCCAAACATGCTAGTTATCCTTAACGACAACAATATCTCAATAGATCCTAGTGTTGGGGCTCTGAAAGAGTACCTGCTCGATATCACCACATCAAAAACCTACAACAAGCTAAAGGATGAGGTGTGGGATATTCTGGGACGATTCGATAGGGTTGGCCCCAAGACACGAAGCCTTATCCAGAAAGTTGAGAACGCCATTAAAGCAGCCTTACTCAAGCAAAGCAACCTGTTTGAATCCATGGGTTTCAGGTATTTTGGACCAATTGATGGCCACGACGTGATTTACCTTACACGCGTACTCCAGGATTTGAAGGATATACCCGGGCCAAAGTTGCTGCACATTGTTACCGTTAAGGGCAAAGGGTATGCGCCCGCTGAGAATAATCAAACAGCATTCCATGCACCGGGATTGTTTGATAAGGAGACCGGCGAGAGGATTAAGGTGGATGCCAATAAGCCTACCCCACCCCGCTACCAGGATGTTTTTGGCGAAACCCTGGTTGAGCTTGCTGAGCAAAACCCGAAAATAGTTGGGGTTACCCCGGCCATGGCAAGCGGATGCTCCCTCAATATCATGATGCAAAAGATGCCCGATAGAGCTTTTGATGTGGGCATTGCTGAGCAGCATGCTGTAACCTTCTCGGCAGGTCTGGCAGCTGAGGGGCTGATCCCGTTCTGCAACATCTACTCTACCTTCATGCAGCGGGCATACGACCAGGTAATACACGATGTTGCACTACAAAACCTACCGGTAGTTTTCTGCCTTGACCGCGGCGGTTTAGTTGGCGACGATGGCGCTACACACCATGGCGCTTACGACCTGGCATACATGCGCAGCGTTCCTAACATGACCGTTGCCGCACCAATGAACGAGGAGGAGTTGCGTAACTTAATGTATACTGCACAGCTTGAGCCCAAGGGGCCTATCTCAATCCGCTACCCAAGAGGCAATGGCGTTATGGTGGATTGGCGTAAACCCTTCAAACGTGTTGAATTGGGCAATGGTAGAGTTCTTAGAACTGGAACCGATATAGCAATTCTGTCCATTGGACACATTGGTAACCTTGCGGCTAAGGCGGCCGACATGCTCGAGGCCGATGGCCACGCAGTTTTTCATGCCGACATGCGCTTTGTTAAACCACTCGATGTTGAAATACTTGAAGCTGTTGGCAAGGAGTTTAAAACAGTTATTACGGTTGAGGACGGTTGCCTGCCCGGCGGTTTTGGTAGTGCCGTACTGGAGTGGTTCAACGATAATGGCTACAGCATTAAGGTAGTACGCCTGGGTATTCCCGATACATTTATTGAACAGGGAACCCAGCAAGAACTCTACGCCGAATGTGGCTACGATATTGAGAATATCTACAAAACTGCCAAACGTTATATTACCAAAAAGGTGAAGCTGAGGGCAGGCTAAGATATTGCCCAAAACTGTTTTGACAAATTAAATAAACTTATTATCTTCGCACCGATTTTCTACAACGCCCGGGTGGCGGAATTGGTAGACGCGCTGGTCTCAAACACCAGTGGTAGCAATACCATGCCGGTTCGACCCCGGCCCCGGGTACCAAAGCCTCGAATCATTCGAGGCTTTTTTCATTTCCAGTATCGGGTTCAATGCCGAACAGTTAGGAAGGTTTTTCGTAGGGTTCAGGATGATATGTGAAGTTGTTCTTTTTTCGTGGAAAACAACCTCACCCCCAGCCCCTCTCCTGATATGAGAGGGGTGAAGCAATTAGAAAGTTTTTTACAGGGCTAAAGTCTCCCCTCTCAGGGGAGATTTAGAGGGGTCATCTAGGTTGAATGTTGGTAACGGCTTCACCACAGCCCTTTTACCTGAGCGAGTAAGGAACGGAAAAAGCAGGCATTGGCATAAAAGCCAGACCCGACAATGGGTCGGGGGTGGAACGTGGCGGTGGGTATAGTAAGCGATACCACATGAGTCACGCCGTAGGCGTGGCGAATAGTATCGCGTGGCAGTTCCACCCGCGGGGTACCCATCGGGTCGGGCTTTTCAGCCTTGATTTTCTTTGGTTCTTTCTTGTATCAAGACAAGAAAGAACGTGTAAATCGCTCTTTGTAATGATTTTTCCTTTGCGATGCAAAGTTTCACCATTGCTCTTTGGCTTAAGTATTGCGTGCATCGCAATATATGTGAGTGTGGCCACGTGATTACAAATGTTTTGCCCCTACGGGGCTTGAAAATTTGTTCGTTGTTCGTGTATCGTTGTTCGTGAATGCAATTCTGTGTAACACCATGTTACACTGTGTAACCCTGTGATAACATGTTAGTTGATGGTTGATGGTTGATGGTTGATGGTTTAAGAAACCACCTTCTATCATGAATCTGAAATTTTTAACCTTTATCCTTTAATGAGATTCCTCGACTAGCCCGGAATGACAATACTCCTAGTATCCTTACGCCCTTTGTCATGCTGAGCTCGCCGAAGCATCTCTTTGTACCTTCATCTCTTTTTTAAAGTGATTCCTTGACGTAGTTTATCCTGATACACGAGGCTAAGGATGACATAAGGAAATTTTTGTTTTGTGGCAGGAATTTAAAATCCGTAATTTTGGGTTCTGAAAAGCAAAAAAATAAAACCTATGGCGCAAAAATTTATTCCCTTTGAAGTTATTGAAAACTTCATGGTTAGTGTACTGGTTAAAGCCGGAATACCTGAAAACGATGCAAAAATTGTAACCGATGTTTTAATTCAGGCCGATAAGCTTGGGTTCGATTCACACGGGGTAAACAGGCTAAAACCCATTTACCTCGATCGAATAAAGGACGGTATTCTGAACCCCATTACCAACTATCAAATTGTAAAGGAGGGCCCAACCACTGCCGTAATTGATGGCCAGAATGGCATGGGGCATGTAATTGGCTACAATGCCATGAAAATGGCAATTGAGAAAGCCAAAAAGTTTGGAATGGGAATGGTTGCCGTACGTAACTCAACTCACTACGGTTTTGCGGGCTATTACGCTTTAATGGCAGTAAAGGAGAACCTGATTGGTATTACCGGAACCAATGCTCGCCCATCAATTGCACCTACCTTTGGGGTGGAAAATATGTTAGGTACAAACCCTTTAACATTCGGAATGCCTACCGATGAGCCTTTCCCATTCCTTCTGGATTGCGCCACATCAATTACCCAACGTGGAAAAATTGAACTCTACGAAAGGGAAGGTAAAATATTGCCAAAGGGTTGGGTGATTGACGAGAATGGCGAAAGCAAAACCGATCCCAAGGAAGTACTCGTCGATTTAACTAGCGGTAAAGCTGCATTAACGCCACTTGGAGGTATAGGCGAGGAAACCGCAGGTTACAAGGGATATGGTTATGCCACTGTTGTGGAAATTCTTTCTGCAGCTCTACAGCAGGGAGCTTACCTGAAAATGCTCACCGGCTTTAAGGATGGCAAAAAGGTTCCATACAACCTGGGTCATTTCTTTATTGCTATTGATATTAGTGCGTTTACTGAGGTTGATGATTTTAAGCGGACTACCGGGAATATCCTACGTGAGCTAAGGGCATCGAAAAAGATGCCGGGACAACCCCGTATTTATACCGCTGGCGAAAAAGAGTATGAGGTTTGGAAAACCCGTAAGGATAAAGGGGTTCCGTTTGGCGACGAACTCCTTAAGGAGTTTCAGGGAATTTGCAAGGAGTATGGGTTGAACGAGTTTTTGCCAAGCTTTGAGTAAAGAAAAGGTTAAAGGATAAAGGTTAAAGGATAAAAATTTAAAATTTCAGATTTCAGATTTCAGATTCATGATAGAAGGTGGTTTCTTAAGCCGTCAACCATCAACTATCAACCGTCAACCATCAACCATCAACTATAAACTAACATCCAAAAAGAAACCCCGCATTAGCGGGGTTCTTTCGTTTTATTGCAATGGGAATGTTATTCCTCTTTTACAAGCTTGCGTAGTACCGATTCGCCCTTGCTGTTGTAGAAGCGTACCAGGTAAATACCGCGGTCAAGTGAACTAACATCAACCGATTCAGTATTCTCAACCTGACGATCCATTACTACCTGACCAATTACGGAGGTAATGGTTACACGGGTAACCTCAGCTCCGGTAAAGTAGATACGATCAGTGAACGGG
>NZ_JBBFKU010000029.1:0-46601 GCF_037481895.1 Tenuifilum sp. | reverse complement strand
CCAGTTCTTTCGAGAATTTTCTCTCTCCACGTTCCATTTTGCTCAATAACGCGACATCAATATCTGCTTGCATTGCAGCTTTTCGCAAGGACAATCCTGATTGCTCTCTCAATTCTCTTAATTTCATTCCTAGTGTTGACATTTTTCGTGTTGACTAATTTTGTCAAAGTAATACATTTTTTATCCATTGGGCGCCGAAAATTTCAATTATTTTTCAACAGTTTATTATCAATAGGCGGTTCGGCAAGAAAAGCATGTGTGTGGCTGCGAAGAGACGGTTGCAGTGAAGGGCAGCCACACTCTTGCTTTTGTGCGGTGGCATTTTCCTTTTTTCTTCTTTGTCTTTATGCAGCAAAAATTTCATTGTCTTTCTGTCGTTGTCTTTTTTCTCGGCTTGCTTGTAACTCGTTTATAACCGTACCAAAAGTAATTATATACATCTATTTAGGGTGTATAACCGTATTTTTTGTAAGGTTTATTTAAACAAAAGTAAAATATTTTCACAAATCATCAAAAGGACTTTTAATTTTTTGTTTACCATTTTCCCTAACACATGAAGTTGTTTGTTAATGATTGAAATTGAGATTAATAGAACGCAGATTACGCTGATTTAATAGAGTTACGCAGGTTAAATTAACCAAACACCAAACACTAAACACCAAACACTAACCACAATCTCCTCTGTACGCTGCACACTGTACACTGCACACTGCACACTACTTTATTCCTAGTCGTTCCAACGCCTATCAAAAGCTATGTACATTTTAAAGGTAAATCCGTGGTTTAGCAGAACACCTGCAAAATCCAGCCCCAAATCTTCCTTTTTCCGTGTGTTTGCGCCAAAGGGTGTAAACGCGGTTCCCTCAAAGTCGTATCCTGCTGCAAAAACTATTAGCGATGGCCCCGATTTAATGTAATACCGTAACCCTACCGAGAGGAAGTAGTGCACATTCACATTAAAAAACGATGAAGAGGTAACCGTGCGTCCTGGATTCAGGGCTTCAGCCATTTGTATACTTCTTGAGGTAAGCTTACCGGGCCCAAAACCAATCCTGTCCTCAGTTGATGCATAAACTGCCAGTTTCATTGGAGGTTGGCCTGGTATCAGACCATATCGGCCTCCAACCTGGCATAGCTGCCTTAGCAAATCAAAACCACCACTTAGGTTGAACGATCTGATTTTATAGAGCGAGTCGTATGCAGGCTTGCCAAACTTTAGGTCGTCAGGGAAGTTGCCCTCGGTGGTTAGCGTGGCAATCTCTACGGGGAACCCCATGGAGGTATACCCAATTCCCCAGTAAAATCCCGCATTGTTTCCATCAACATCAAGTACCCATTTCCCATCAATATATATTTTCTTCCTGAAAGTTTTCAGGATATCGATGTTGAAGTAAGGGTTATCAAAGCTGGTTTGGCTCCTGAAATCGCCTGGTGGCAATTCGCCTGTCCAGTATAGCGTACCAGAGATGTTGGAGCGTTGAATCTTCAACCAGTAGCCCTTGAACCCAAGATATCCCCCCCAACGGTATGCTTTGCTAATTGCGTTATTTTCGAACTGCGCATTTAAACCCAGCCGCAAACCAATACGCCGTATGCCAAAGTTCCCCTCAACGCTCATCATCGATGAGGTGTTGAAATCAACCTCAAGGGGTTTACCTATGGCCTTATGCTGAGTGAAATTTACATACCAGTTCATTTTAGGAGTATACCAAATCCCAATAAAGGCTGGTATTGTATCATTAGAGCTGGCTGAGAGTTGCATCGTAATTGCAAACATCAGGAGTAGAAAAAAAACAAACTTTTTCATCCGTACAAAATATTTAAATTATTAATTACAAACTCGTTACTCTCTTGTTTTCAACAAACTTTATCGAGCGGATGGAACACCCATAGTTGTTCATTTGTGTTTGTACAAGTTGCCTTACATGGGTGTTTCATGGTGTTTTTTATTAAAGGTCAATAATAATTGAGAAGGTAGAACATGAAATGCCTTTATAAAACGTCATCAATTTAGCTGTTTTTCACACTTGGTTACTAATATTTCTTCTTTTTCAACCATTTTTTTATTGATACTTAGTAATATGAGTTTAACTGCATAAAATTGTTGATAAAAATTCAATAATTACACTTTTCCATTCACGGGTAAGTGGGGTTATTTGGTTAACTTCGCATGTAAGGTTTAAGTGCTACTTTGCAAGTAATCAGGTAGATATTAATTCAATACATAAGTAAATGGGCCAGTTTGTTCATCTTCATGTTCATAGCCATTACTCAATCCTCGATGGGGCATCGAGTATTGACAAGCTAATTTCACGTGCCCTGGAGCTGGGAATGCCCGGTATTGCCCTTACTGACCATGGTAACATGTTTGGGGTAAAGGAGTTCCTATCAAAGGTAAGCAAGGTAAACGGCAAGGTAAACGATGAAATAAAACAGCTTAAGTGCGATATTGAGAACGCCGAAGGTGAAATTGAACGTGGCGGAGGTAACCCTGCCGGGTTGGAGGAGCTTAGGTTGAAGCTTAAGGAGGCACAAGCCAAGCTTTTTAAGCCCATTGTTGGCTGTGAAACATACATTGCCAAAAAAAGCCGATTCGACAGAACCGATAAAGAGGATAGGCATAACTACCACCTTATTCTGCTTGCCAAGAACAAGGAGGGTTACCATAACCTTATGAAATTGGTTAGCTATGGCTATACCGAGGGTTTTTACTACAAACCCCGTATCGATAAGGAGTTGCTGCGCAAGTACAGCAAGGGAATTATTGCCTCAAGCGCTTGTTTGGGAGGCGAAATTCCTCAGGCCATCCTGAATGGTAATATCAATGAGGCCGAAAGGCTCATATATGAGTATAAGGAGATTTTTGGCGACGATTTTTACCTAGAACTCATGCTGCATAAGTCGGGTGAGCCCCGTATCGATTATGAGGTTTACGAGAACCAGCTAAAGGTAAACGAGGCGCTTATTGAGCTATCGAAAAAGACGGGAGTTAAGTGCATTGCAACCAACGATGTGCATTTTGTGTTGGCCGACGATGCATCAGCTCACGATATACTTATTTGCCTCAACACCGGTAAAAAGCTAAGCGAAACCAACCGAATGCGCTACACCTTTCAGGAGTACCTGAAAAGCGAGGAGGAGATGCTGGAACTCTTTCCCAACTGTCCCGAGGCCATAAGCAATACCATGGAAATTTACCACAAGGTTGAGGTTTACGATATATCCAGTAAACCTATTATGCCTT
Organism: Tenuifilum sp.; assembly: GCF_037481895.1. Taxonomy (NCBI): domain Bacteria; kingdom Pseudomonadati; phylum Bacteroidota; class Bacteroidia; order Bacteroidales; family Tenuifilaceae; genus Tenuifilum; species Tenuifilum sp. The sequence goes on along the minus strand of NZ_JBBFKU010000029.1, from coordinate 43,357 downwards.
ATTTCCCCTTACCCGATGGGTTTACTGACGATAACGATTACCTTCGCCACCTCACCTACGAAGGGGCAAAGCAACGTTGGGGCGAGAACCTAAGCGATACCATTGTTGAACGTCTGGAGTTTGAGCTGGGAGTAATTGCCCGAATGGGATACCCCAGCTACTTCCTTATAGTTTGGGACTTTATTAAGGCTGCTCGCGATATGGGGGTATCAGTTGGGCCCGGTAGGGGTTCCGCTGCCGGTTCAGCAGTGGCCTACTGCTTGCGCATTACCGATATCGACCCCATTAAGTACGACCTGCTGTTTGAGCGTTTCCTAAACCCGGAACGTGTTTCAATGCCCGATATCGATATCGACTTTGATGAAGACGGGCGCGAGGATGTATTGCAGTATGTTGTCAACAAGTATGGAGCCAAGCGCGTGGCGCATATTGTAACCTTTGGTACAATGGCTGCCAAATCGTCCATCAAGGACGTGGCCCGAACCCTTGAAGTGGAACTGCCGGTTGCCGACAGGTTGGCCAAAATGGTTCCTGAGCGCCCAAATATCACCCTAAAAAAAGCATTTGAGGAGGTGCCTGAGCTTGAAAAGGAGACCAAATCCGACAACCCGTTAATTCGTCAAACCCTTAGGCACGCTCAGGTTTTAGAGGGTACTGTGCGCCAAACCGGAGTGCACGCCTGCGGTATTATCATTGGCCGCGATGACCTTGAGGAATACATTCCGCTCTGCACAAACTCCGATGCAAAGCTATTTGTTACCCAGTACGAAGGCACCCAGGTGGAGGATATAGGTTTGCTCAAAATGGACTTCCTTGGGTTGAAAACCCTGTCCATAATTAAGGATACCCTTCAGCTTATTGAGCAATCAACAGGCAAAAAGGTTGATATCGACTCCATACCGCTTGACGATACTAAAACCTTTGAACTTTTCTCGCGAGGCGAAACCACTGCCATCTTCCAGTTCGAGTCGCCCGGGATGAAAAAGTACATGCGCGCCCTGCAGCCCAACCGCTTTGAGGATCTTATAGCCATGAACGCCCTTTACCGCCCGGGCCCCATGGATTACATTCCTAGCTTTGTTAACCGAAAGCACGGCCGTGAACCTATTGTTTACGACATCCCCGAGATGGAGGAGGTGCTTAAGGATACCTATGGCATCACCGTTTACCAGGAGCAGGTGATGCTTTTGTCGCAAAAGCTTGCAGGCTTTTCAAAGGGTCAGGCCGACGCCCTGCGTAAGGCAATGGGTAAAAAGCTCAAAAAGGTGATGGATGAGCTTAAGGAGAAATTTGTTGAGGGTTGCCTTAATAAAGGATACGATAAAAAGATTGTTGAAAAAATATGGTCCGACTGGGAATCGTTTGCTGAGTATGCGTTTAACAAGTCGCACTCAACCTGCTACGCATACGTTGCCTACCAAACCGCTTACCTAAAGGCACACTTCCCAAGCCAGTTCATGGCTGCTGTGCTTAGCCGTAACCTTTCCGATATCAAAAAGATTACCACTTTTATGGACGAGTGCCGCCGCATGGGTATTCAGGTACTTGGTCCCGATGTGAATGAGAGTCAGATTAAGTTTGCCGTTATGCCAAACGGCGATATCCGCTTTGGTTTAGGCGCTATTAAAGGGATGGGTGAGAATGCAGCGCAAAACATCATTGAAATTAGAGAAAAAGGGGGTAAGTACAAGAATATTTTCGATTTCTTTGAACGGGTAAACCTACAAACTGTAAATAAGAAGAATCTTGAGGTTCTTGCAGTTGCCGGCGCCTTTGATAATCTTATCGATTTTGACCGCAGTGTACTATTGGCAGTTGATGCTAAGGGTGTATCGTACCTTGAGCAGCTAATGCGCTACGGGATTAAGGTACAATCGGAAAAGAATAGTACCCAGCAATCGCTTTTTGGGTCGGTTCCCGGCTTTGAGGTTCCTAAACCTGCACCGCCCAAGGCAGACCCCTGGCCAACCATTGAAAAGCTGAACAAGGAAAAGGAGGTGATAGGTATTTACCTTTCAGCCCACCCGCTCGATGAGTTCCGTTTTGAAATTGAAAGCCTTTGCAATGTGTCCATTGCCGACCTTAAGGCCAACATGGAGCAGTATCGCGACAGGGATGTAACCATTGCCGGCATGACCATAGCCTCGCGAATCGATACAGCTAAAAATGGGAAACAGTATGGGCGCATAACCCTTGAAGATTACACCGATTCCATAGATATCATGCTCTTTGGTAAGGACTTTGAGAACTACCGGAACTTTTGCTTTAACGGCTACTACATCATGGTAAGGGGTAAGGTTCAGCCCAAAACCTATAAGCCCGAGGAGCTTGAGCTACACATCAAGTCAATTAACATGCTATACGATGTGCGTGAAAAGATGATAAAGAGCATTACGCTTAACCTTCCACTCGATGAGATAAACGATATTTTTATTGACGATATTTTGAAGTATGTGCAACGCGATAAGGCTAATATCACACTAAAATTTAAGGTTTACGATCCGGAGTACCAGGTTGCTGTGGATTTGTTCTCCAGGGCTTACCGCGTAAACATAACTCAGGATTTTATTGATTACCTTAACGATAGCGAGATTAACTACAAAGTTGCCATGGAGTAAACCTTTTATCAAAATTTTGGTTTAAATTTGTAATTGTTTTGATATCGACAAATCTAACTTAAAACATATAAACTATGGCATTAGCAGTAACCGACGCAAATTTTGATGAGCTTGTGCTCAACTCCGGAAAACCCGCAATGGTTGATTTTTGGGCTGAATGGTGTGGGCCCTGCCGTATGATTGCTCCTTACGTTGAGCAAATGGCTGAGGAGTATAAGGATAAGGCAGTGGTAGCAAAGGTTGACGTTGACAGCAACCCAGGCATTGCCGCACGCTATGGTATTCGCAATATTCCTACCGTTTTATTCTTTAAGAACGGGCAAATGGTCGATAAACAGGTAGGTGCTGTACCCAAGAGCGCTCTTGTTGCTAAGCTCGAGGCATTACTGTAAGTATTTCAATCACCATATAAGCCGGGTGTGCTTTACCCGGCTTTAGTTTTTTTAATTTGATAGCTATGCGAGTTTGTGTTTACTGCGCTTCCAGCTCAAAGGTAGATGCCAAGTACTTTGAGGCGACTAAAGTTTTAGCCAAGGACCTTGTGGCCAAAAATGTAACAATTGTTTACGGTGGCGGCTCCCATGGGCTTATGGGCTGCATTGCCGATACCGCTTTAGAGCATGGTGGTAAAGTAATTGGCGTTTTACCCCGTTTCATGGAGAAGGTGGAGTGGGGGCATAAGAACCTTACCCAGCTCATACTGGTTAAGGATATGCATGAGCGTAAAAAGCTGCTTATTCAGGATGTTGATGCGGTTGTAGCCCTGCCTGGCGGTTGTGGAACACTTGAGGAACTCATGGAGGTCATAACCCTTAAACGGCTTGGTAAGTTTACCAAACCTATTGTAATACTGAACACTGACAACTTTTACTACCACCTTAAGGAGATGCTCCAAAAGATGATTGATGAACGATTCATGCGTGATGAGCATAATGCCATCTGGCAGTTTGTTGATAATCCGGAGGAAGTAATACCGGCAATACTAAATGCTCCCCATTGGGATTCCGATGCAATTAACTTTGCAGCGGTATAAATAGTTAAATCAATGATTCCGTAATATAATTTCTCCTTTTAGATAAACTCATTGTTCTGTTGTATTTAGTGCACTTAACTAACACTTAATGTCGTTATTCATTACAACTCGTTCCTATACACAAACAGCCTGCTATCGCCAATTTCATCGTACGATACCATTTTACCCTTGAGGGTAGGGGCTTTAACCCCTTCGCCAAAGAACTTATTGCCCACAAACATTCGGGCTTCGTCCCAAAGGTTTTTCTGTATAAAGCTGTTGAGTAGCATTGCTCCGCCCTCAATTATTACTGAAAGTATTTCCCTTTCTGCTAATTCCTTGAGTATTTGAGCCTCTACGCCTTTTACAAAGTCAATGGTTATAATCTCAAGGTTATCGATTCCTGAAAATTCAGTTTTTCGCGCCAATGCGCTACTATTGTTTCCGGTAACAAGCAGGGTTGGCTGGCTTCCATCAAACACATTGGAGTTAAGGGGCAAGCGCAGCTTGCGGTCAATAACCACGCGTATTGGTGAACGACCACTCCAGTTCCGTACGTTAAGCTGGGGATTATCCTTTTCCACCGTGTTAGTTCCAACAAGCACAGCCTGTTCCTCGCTGCGCCAGCGGTGAACAAGTGAACGTGCCAGCTCATTGGTTATCCAGTTTGAGCCTACAGGTTCATTGGGCTCCCTCTTTTTATCAATGAAACCATCCATGGTTTGAGCCCATTTCAAAATTACATAGGGTCGGTTCTTGGTATGGAAGGTAATAAAACGCCTATTAAGTTCAATGGCCTCGTTCTCAAGTACACCTACTATAACTTCCTTGCTGTTTTGTCTGAGTATCTCAATCCCTCTTCCGGCTACCTTGGGGTTAGGGTCGGTGGTGGCAATCACCACGCGGGGAATTTCGTATTCAACAATCCTGTCGGTGCAGGGTGGGGTTTTGCCGTAATGTGAGCATGGCTCAAGCGAAACGTATAGTGTTGATTCTTTGAGTAACTCCTTGTTTTGAACCGAATTAATTGCATTCACCTCAGCATGGGCTTGCCCGTACATGGCGTGAAAACCCTCTCCAATTATTTGGTTATTATGAACAATAACGGCACCAACCATAGGATTTGGGGCAACATTACCCTGCCCACCCAAGGCAAGTTCAAGGCATCGGGCCATGTATTTACGGTGAACATCGGCATTCTCCATAAAAAATGTAATTTTGTTTTACACAAAGTTAAGCAATTTTATGGAGCATATCACCCTTAGCGGTTTACTTAATCATGTTTCCAGGAGCCTTAGTGGAAGTTTCAATGAAAACGAACTACACACCATAAAAAAGTACATAGCAGAGGCGGTGTTACATGTTCCATACCATCAGGTGTTTATAAACAAGCATCATGAGGTTAAGCACGAGGATGTTCAGGAGGTTGAACGAATCATTTCCGAACTCGTAAGCGGTAAGCCATTGCAATACGCCATTGGTTTGGCTTACTTTTCCGACTTGGTTTTAAAGGTTACCCCCTCGGTTCTTATTCCGCGCCCCGAAACCGAAGAGCTGGTGTCGTTAATTGTGAAGGAGAATAGGATTGTTGCCCCAAGAATTCTTGATGTAGGAACAGGAAGCGGTTGTATTGCCCTTGCTTTGGCAAAGCATATTCCCGAAGCAAGCGTTACCGCAATCGATATTTCCACCGATGCCCTTGATGTGGCGCAGCAGAATGCAAAATCAAATAATTTGAATGTGAATTTTTTCCAGGGTGATATTTTACAACCCACAGTGCTCGACGGTTATACCTTCGATATCATTGTTAGCAATCCGCCCTACGTTAGGGATTCGGAAAAGGAGCTGATGAACAGGAATGTACTGGACTATGAGCCGCATATTGCTCTGTTTGTCCCCAATTCCGACCCCTTAAAGTTCTACCGAGCAATAGCCCTACACTCCGTTAGGTGTTTGGAAACTATGGGCTGGCTTTGGTTTGAGATTAATGAGGCTCTCGGTTCAGAGATTGTTAACCTTTTAAAATCATTAGGATTTGGTAATGTTTTGCTGATTGACGATTTTAGAGGCAAACCCCGATTTGTAAAAGCCCATAAGTGTAACCCATGATTAAAGGCGAAAACCATAAAGCGTTAACTCCCCAAAAGGCCATGGAGCGCTTACAATACCTTTGTGCCCGACAGGAGAAATGCACTCACGATTTGGTGCAAAAGCTTAAGCAGTGGGGTTTTGCTCAAGCAGAAATTGATAAAATTGTTGGCAAGCTCTCATCCGATGGGTATGTGGACGATAACCGCTTTGCCCGGCTTTACGTTAGGGAAAAAAGCCGAATAAACAAATGGGGACCAATAAAGCTTAGAGCAATGCTTGCTTCAAAGGGTATTGCAAAGGATATAATCGATCAGGCCCTTAATGAGCTTAGCTATGCCGAAAATCCGATTAATCTTTTTGACCTCCTTAACAAGAAAATGCCCCAGGTAAAGGCTAAAAACAGGTTCGACTTGCGTAATAAGCTTATTCGGTTTGGCGCTTCGCGGGGCTTTGCCCTGGACGAAGTGATTGATACGGTTAACCGTTTGCTTGGAGCTGAGGAGTAAAAACCTTATTAGCCCTTAATCACCTTAACCGCACCAAGATACTTACCATTGAGGTATGCTGTGAGTATGTAAATCCCTTTCTGCAAATCCTGGGCCTGATATCGGTACACAAACGACGTTAGGGTTGCATTTTCGCTCATTTGCCAAACCACTGATCCGGAAATGGATGTAAGTTTTAGGGTGATTTGACCTGCTTCGGGTAGTATTACCCTTAGGTCAAAGTATTCGTTGAACGGATTGGGTATTGCTGAGATCATAATTGGGTTAGGCTCGTCCTTGCATACCCCGGGCAGGTTAGCATCAAGCCAAAGCAACCGGCTGGACACGAAATTTTTCAGGTAGTTGACCTCTTGCTCGTACGTACTTCCAACAAATGCATTAGGCCAAACCCACACACCAAGGGAGTTGAAGGTATTGTAGTTTCGTATTCTGGCATCTTGTATTAGCGTTGTCATGCTGTCGATAATGGCATGTACACCGGTACGGGTTAGTAATCCACTACTTTTAAGCTCTTCCCATCGGCATCGAGCCATATTGTTGAACTTATCGTCGGTGGTAAACTTATCCCACCAAAAGGGAGGTTGGTAGTAATCGTCGGTGCTAATCGATTTGAAAACCCAACCCTGTGGCGAGTCGCCACTGTAATAGTTGGCATTGCCAAAGGTAAGGTCGTAATCCCACATTGGGCCAAAGGTTAACTTTCCTCCCTTACTATCCTTATCCTTGTGCAGGAAAGTACTTATGCGGTAGGCATCAATGTTTTTCGTTAATTCATTAACCAAAAAGTAATCAACAGCCGATGCCATATTAACGTAGCGGTAGTAGCCAAGGAAAGGGTCGTTCCAGTACGATGAGTTTAGGGTATTCTCAAAGGTGGTGATGTAGTTGCGGATATAATTCTTTTGAACCGGTAGGATATTCTCTGGTTTAGGGTAGTGCCAAAGGAAGTTAATGGGCTTTCCGTTGTGTGTATAGGGCGATGCCCAACCGAACTCATCAAAATCACCCTTATCAATTTTAACTATGTAGCCACCAGTTAAATCATCGCCTGAAATGTCGTTTTGGGTAAGTTTAGCAATATTCACGCGGTTTTTATCGCGACGAACTTTCTCAATAAGAAGGTATAGGCCGGCATACTGTTCGTTGAGGATTAGCTCACAGAAAGCCGTTCTGGGGGCATAGCGCCCCATGCGGCTACCAATTTCGTATGCAAGAGCGTTACGAATGAGCGATTTATCGTTGTAAGGCCCGTAAAGTGCCCAGTCGTTGCCGGGGGGCATTCCCATCAGGGCAGAGTCAATGTTTTCGCCCAGTGCGTTAATTAGCTCCACATTGTAGCTTTTCTTTGGCCAGTCGTTCCAAAGCGACGATTGGCCACGGTACTCAAGATGAATAGTGCCATTGTAGGTAAAATCGTTATCGGCTATACTGTTAGGGGGGCTTTGCTTATCAACAACTTTCATGGTTGCCACTATTTCGTTGTCGGATTGAATGGCTTGGCCTTGGGTATCAATAATCACAATGGGCAAATTGCTGCTAAGCGAGGTTACGGGTGGGTTAAACCACTCCGGTGTAGGGCGATAGTAAGTGTTATTCACCGTTATACCAAACGATAAAAAAGGAATGATACTCAAATCCGATGAATTGATACCCGTGTTGTGAACCTCTATGGCCAAAACATTCAAACCGCTCCTTAGTGCGCTGCTCAGAACATCCTTTTTTATCAAAAAATCGGTGGGATTTCCACCGGTGTACATCATAGCCTCTCTATTTTCCGATGATGGTGTATCCCAGTTTACGTTTACTCCCTGTAAACCTGCCGAGCGTGCAACTTCAACTCGATTAATCCATGCAATAAAGGCATCGTCGTAATCCACACTTAGCACGGCCATTGCTATTTCATCAATATCGGAAACAATAAAGGTAGTTCTGATGCTTACCGATATGCAGCTGGGAACAACTGTGGCATCGTCGTTATCGCCGTACCCAAAGCCACCGGGCCCTTGAGGCCATTGACTATCATCAAAGCTGTGTAGTGTCCATCCTGTTGGGGTTGTGGTTTGGTTTACCCTATACCGCCAGGTATCGCTGGCAAAAATGGCTGTTTCCCAGTGATTAATGGTTTGAGAATAGGCACTCTGTACCAAAAGGAAAATTGAAAGAATAGAATTTATGCGCATTTAACAAAAACTTAACCCTCAAAAATACAAAAAGGATTAAGCCAATAGTTGCTATGAAAGAAATGATGTAGCTAAAAAATGGGAAGATAGAAACATTGTTAATGGAATGAGGAGGAATGAATCGGTATAGACAGAATATGATGGAGTTAGAGGAAGTTAGAGGAATTGTGAAAAGTGAAAAGTTAAATGTGTGATTTTAGGCGGGAATGAGGCGGAATAGGCAGAATATGATGGAGTTAGAGGAAGTTAGAGGAATAGTTAAAAGTGAACAGCTAAGGCAAAGTATTTTGAATTAACAAATTCAACCGGGCTAATAAAATAATGGACGCAGGAATATTTTTAGAGTCGGGATTGCCTCTATAAGCCAATAGAAACAAGCTATTTACATGTTTTTTTTGTGTTTCTATTCACTAATCTCTGTTTAAAAATTTTGCAATTATTCATGCTGGCAAAAGTGTGTTGTTTACTAAAAACAACAAAAGGAATAAAAGTTAAGGCTACCTTGAGGGTAGCCTTATATTTCTACAAATTCTTTACTCTTTTTAGGCTTAACAGCTTTGTAATCCAATTAGGAATTGGTTTATGTGGGTCGCGTTTATCCATATTAAGCTGTATGCCCAGGGGCTTAATGAGAGGTAGACGGTGAGTTTCAACAAATTCAATGAGAGTCCCATCGGGATCCTCAATGTATGAGAAATGACCGGCTGCTTCACCCATGTCAAAGCTCCCCTTTTCGTTGTGTTTTACATTGGAGTTTACAGTGAATGGGAACCCCTTAGCTACGCATTCATTTTCCAGGTCGTTCATGTTTTTCATGTCAAAACACAGGTGAATAAACCCTAAATCGCCCCAGAAACGGTTTTTAAATATTTTGTTGGGTTCGCGATCGAGTGCCTGAACCAGTTCTATTTCCGATTTACCAAAGAAATTGCTGAAGCTGCCTTTTCGGTTTTCGGAGTGGGTGAGTAGCATTCTACGGAAGTTTCCCTTGCCTCCGGGGAGTTCTGCTACATCATCAAAATTTCCTGATTTGTCGTATAAAACGGTATCGTATCCCAGGATATCACGGTAAACCTTAAGGGCGTTTTCAATATCGCTAACGCCAATAATTGCTCCACCAACCCCAGAAACAGGCTTTTTCTCGTCCTTGAAAATGTAGCCGTGGCTGTATATTTCAAAGAAATTACCAAATGGATCTTTAATGAAAAAATGCTCATCGCCATTTGGATTTACCGCAAGCTGGCTAACAGGAACCCCCATGTTTTCAAAGTACTCATAGGCTTTTTTTACATTGGGACATTTGATTTTTGCAGCAAAAATCCCTTTATCGCCAAGCAATACCTGAAATTCTGGCATAAGTGGAGTTCGTCCCTTATACTGCCATATTTCCAATCCACCTCCACCTTGCATGTTTAGAGCAAGGGCAGCGTGGCGCTGTTGAGGTTGCCCACCCGTATAGGGGAGCATAAGCTCAGCCACAGTATTATCCTCAAAAATTCGAATATCAAAACCCAGATGCTCCTTGTACCATTTCCATGCCTCGGAGAGGTTTGATACCCCTATCCCAACCTGTTGGATACCGTATATAATTTTCGACATAGTGTTTATGTAGGTTTGATTTTTGTTACAATTCTGAAAAAGATGCTTGGGAAAAGGCGCTTAATGTGCACCATTAAAATCTCGCTTTTACCTATAAAAACCTCAGGTTTGCGTTTCTTTATGGCTTTAATGTACTGTCGGGCACATTCCTTTGCGCTTAACCCGTTCTGCTGCCCCGGATCCATTTTGCCATGTTCTTTTCCATTCTGATCAATAGCTCTGAGCGAGATGTTTGTTTGAATACGACCGGGGTAGGCAATGGTAACAGAAATGTTGTGGGGTTTCATTTCCGCACGGAGGGTTTCAAAGAAACCCTGAATGGCGTGTTTTGCTGCTGCATACGAGGACCTCAATGGAAAACCGAATTTACCCGAAATGCTGCTTGTGGCTGCTATAAAACCCTCACCTGCCTCAATCATTCCTGGAAGAACCGTTTTAGTGAGTATTACGTAGGAGAAGAAATCTATCTCCATAATTTTACGGTCGATTTCTACAGGTGTGTCTTTCACAAGTGAACGTTGGCTTATGCCACCGTTATTGATTAGCAGGTATATCTGACCATAAGTATTAATAATGGTTTCAGCAGTGTTTTTTACCTCCAGGGGACTGGAAAGGTCAAAAGGATATTCCTGGCAGAACGAGGTGAACTCACGGCACTCATCGGCCACATGGCTTAACTCCTGGGCATCGTTCGACGAGATAATCAGATGAGCCCCTTCTTCAGCGAGTTGTAAAGCCAATTCCTTTCCTATGCCCGATGAGGCACCAGTTATCCAAACAAGTCGGTTTTTAAATGAAATCATCAAACATCAAATTATTCTTTGAGCTTGTGTATGCCCAAAAATTTTGATGTCAAATGTAACACTTTTTTACAAAGTTAATTCTGAGAACCTAGTATTCTTTCCGTGAGGTTTCCTTACCGTTTTCGTCATAAATGATCCAGGTACCGCTTTTTTCGCCATTGGTATAGGTCATATCGTATCGGAGAGTGCCGCTATCGTCCCAAACATACCATTTCCCATGTTTTTTACCCTTCACAAAGTTTGCTTCGGAAACCTTTATGCCCATTTCGTTCCATTTCTCCCATCGGCCATTCTTTTCACCAAGGCTGTAGGTCCTAATTTCCTGAATTTTTCCGGTTGGGTAGAATAGTTTCATTTCGCCATCGGGTAGTCCGTTGGTGATTAAGGCTTCAACTTTAATGTTTCCATTGTCATAATAGGAGGTGTAGCGACCGGAATACAATTTCCCGTTACTATCATAATATCTACCCTCGCGTTCAACAACATTGGTTTGGGCAAAGTTAACCAGCGAAGTTAATGAGATGAGTAACGCTAAAAATAATTTCATAATGTGCATTTTAGACTTATTTTACGAAAATTACTTCAAAAAAGGTGCAAAAAAACTTCCCGAATATCGGGAAGTTTATTGATTTTATGAAATAAAAGCACTAGTAATTGGTATTAACAGGATCCCAGTTGGTCCATCCCTGAGCCCAGTTTTGGGTTCCAAAAGCACCGCGGAAAGTAACTGTCTCAAATCCTGTGAGTCCGGTAAACGAAGCACCGGTTAATGCAGGTGAACCGCTTTGTGGCATAGCGTTTACATTCCCCCAGTTCCAGGCATTCGTAAGTTGAAGTTCGGTGTTTTCAGCATAAAGGGTATTGTTACCTGCATTAAACATGGTTTCGTATTGCGCCTGTGTTAAGCTTGTTCCATCGGTTTTGGCATTAAAGTTCTTTACCATACCAGCCATTAAACAATTTTTGATTTCGGGACCACTGGCAGCATTGTATAGTTCCATCGATGGTCCTTCAAGAGAAATACCAGTATTAAAACCAGCTATAATGGAGTTGTATAGGTTCAAACGGGTATTACGGCGTAACCTTAAGCCGAATTTATGGTTGGGATTTACGTTGGCTTGTGTTTTAGTGGCATAAGGGCCAAGAATTGTAATGTTGCTAAACTTTGCTGAAGTAAGAGGACTATTTGATGAACCGTTAGCATCGTTATCCGATTCAAAACCGTTGGAAGCATCGCTCTTATCGGCTTCTTCCGGACCACGAAGTATTAAAGCGAACTGCACATTACCGCTGAAACCATTATCGGTATCAAAGTCGTCGTCGCCACCGCGGTAGGAAATCAAGTATTTAGCATTTACTGTTCCGCCAAACCATTCGAATGAATCATCGCGACCGAATGAAACCTGTACATACTCAATGGTAGTTCCTCGGCCTACGCCGCCCATGGTTAAACCATTAATTTCGTTACCATTGGATACTTCATAGCCGGCAAACTCAATACGTACATACCTTAGTATACCTGAGTTATCGTTAGGGTCGGTTCCACCGTATACCGCACCGGTTCCACCTTCAATTTCTGCTTCACCCCCGGTTTGGTTAATAGGGGCTTTACCGCAAATGATTATCCCTGCCCAGTCGCCAGGTTTACGTTCTCCTGCTGGCTTATCGCTTGTGAAAACAATGGGTTTTTCAGCTGTTCCGTTTGCCACAATTCTAGCTCCACGTTCTACAATGAGGCATGCCTTTGAGTCGCTTAACCCTTTTATCAGTGTGCCTGGTTCAATGGTTAGGGTTGCTCCTGATTTAACATACACATAGCCATCGAGAATAATGGTGTCCTTTGCTTCCCAAAGGGTGTTTTGTGAAATTTCACCCGATACGGTTTTTTTGGTTCCTTTGGGGGTATCGTCGTCGTTCTTATCGCACGATGTTACCACTAAGCCTAATAGGGCTACTGCAATTAATAACAAATTACTTTTTTTCCGATTCATACAATTAGTATTTAAAGGTTAGTTTATTTCTTTTTCACAATCCAAAAGTATCCAGCAAATCGAACTTTAACGTTAAGGTGAGCTTAGCTTTACATTAGCAGTTTGTTACATTAAGGTTAAGGTGAAAAAAAAAGAGCCGGATTAGGGCATCCGACTCTGGTTTAGTATGTTATGTTAACTACTAAATTCTACTCAACTGTGTTTAACTCAATCTTTACCTCCTTTGAACTTTTTTTCACCTCAACCTCAGCAGGTGCATACGATATCAAACTAACACATAATTTTACCTTAGGCTGAGTGAGGTTTATTGTAAAGTTACCCTCAAAATCGGTATAAACAACTGTATTCTCATCAAGCTTAACCGCTACACCGGCCAGAGCCTCGCCTGTTGTTTTATCGACTACCTTTCCACTAATGGTGCTAACCATGTTGGAAGTAGCTTCAGCCGATTCCTTTTTAGCATCTTCGTTAGCAGCTATAAGGTTTAGTGCCAACATGCTAACTATTAAAACTGACAGTATTTTTTTCATTGCTTTATGGTTTTCTCATTTAACTACTGCAAAGTAAATACTCCAATATTGCCTCATTATTACCCTAAAATGATTTGTATGTTAAGTTTATGTAAATTGTATAAATCATGCTGGGAAAAAGAAAAGCCGGATGTTAAAACTAATCTAAACATCCGGCACTGGTGATTAAAACCTACACTAAAACCTAAGATTGGCACCAAGGGAAAATGTTATACCCTGCTCGTATAGTTTGTTGTTCATAATCAAATCGTTGTTGTTTGAACCTATGAAAGGCTGGTATGTGTTATACTTTTGGTTTAAAAGATTTTTTACGCCTGCTTTAATTTCAACCTTTTTACCAAACTCTTTCGATACTGTTATGTCAACTAAATGTTGGTGCTTTTCGTAGTAATCAGGAATATCCTGGTCCTGGTTCTGGAAAGGAATTCCAACCGCCAGAATTCTATCACCTATAACATTGTACTGCACGGAAACGCTTAGGTTGTTTTTATCGTTCTGGTAGAAAATACCAGCATTAACCACGTATGGGGATTGGCCCTGCATGGGTCTATTCCTGAAAATACTTCCTTCAGGGAAAATAACCTTACTATGTATATACGACGCATTCAAGACCATGTAAAAATCTTTAAGCATTGGAATGGCTTGCAGGGACTTGCGAAGGTCAACTTCTACACCAAAGCTATAGGCCCCTTCAGCATTATTGTATGTGAAGAGGGGTCGAGCGCCAGCTGGTTTAAATACAAGTTCAATTGGGCCATTAAACTTTTTATAAAAAAGCCCTACTGAAAAGGTTTCGCCGGTATTGGGATAAAGTTCCCAGCGTAAGTCGTAGTTATGAATGAGGCAGTTCTTAAGGTTTGTGTTCCCCACAAATTCAGCTTCATCGGTAAAGTTATAGAAGTAGAATGGGGCAATTTCGCGGTATTCAGGACGGTTTATAGAGATACCTGCTGCCAGCCTGATAAGGTTTTTTTCGTTAAAGTTATAGGTAATATTTGCTGATGGGAAAATATCAATGCCATCATCCTCAACTTTAACTGGCCTACCGTAACGGTCGTAACTGTTCAGTATCTGGTTCATCCTTTCCGCCCTAAGTCCCCCATAAAATGATAATTTTTTGGTAATATTTGTGTTAAGGGCTATGTATGCTGATCCCAAAATGGATGAAACGTTGTATGAGTCTGATTTTGAGGTTGACTCTCTGAGCAAAAACCCATCGGGGCTTGTATTGATGTTTTCCACACTAAAAATCTGATCGATAGGTAACCAAACCGATTCGGTGTACGATGAATTTTTGGCAAATCCCAGAATGCGTGCGTCAAAACTGCGTGCCTTAAATTCCCCGTAAGTACCGGTTTTTAGGGTAGGTTCCCAATTCCCTATTATTAATTTTCTTTCGTAGTTGACTCCTAAACTGGCAATATGCTCAACAAGCTTCATGTAAACCCTACCCGCATCGCTTACTGAGGGGGTAATCCCAACTGATGCATAATACTCATTGTAGTGCGGAATAAGGGGTTCATCCTGCAGGGTAGTGCGGAGCTGCTTCAGGTCAGGCTCGTTCCTGTATGAAAGAGCATAGCCTGTAACCCAATCTAATTTATTCTTTTGATTGTCGCCCCAGCGGTGCTCTCCACCAAGCTGGGTTGAGTAGGTTGTTCGGTTTTGAAAGTTATCCTGGTAGGAACGAATGGTAAATCCTTCATGCCCATTTAGCCCATTTCGGATTATTGCATTGCTTTTACCAATTAGGTTAAAAAGGTTACGAAATTCAATTTTACTCCCTTTACCAGTGAAAAACGACCAGTTGTGAAGCAAGCCAATTTTTACTTTTCGGGTAAATATGCTATCGGTGTAGTTATGGTTAAAGGGAGGGGTCTGGCCAGGCTCTAACTGCACCTGGTATTCACTATGATTGACTTCCTCAGTCTCAAAGGTGTTGCTATAGGAAAGTGAAGTAATGTTACCCAAGCGTTTATTCCCTTTCTGCCATTTTCTTCCAAAGGAAAGGTTGAACTTTTGGTCAGGTACTGCTTGTACACTTTGGGGCGCCCAACTGGTGTTTAATTTCTGCCCTAATCCTGCTAGCTGTGAGTTTGTTAAGCCTTTAAGTGTTGATGGAAAGTCGGCAGGTAAATTCCTTGTACCGTCATCAAAGCCCAGCCAATCGGTTTTGCTTTTGGTTATCTGTTTAAAATTGCCATAGCTTGTGCTAGTGTTGAATCCAGTTGCATAACCAATGCTAAGAAAGTTTTCATCGGGCATATTTTTCGTAGAGATTTTAATAAACCCACCCGTAAAGTCCGCTGGTAGTTCTGGCGAAGGGCTTTTGTAAATCACCATGTTGTCAATCATGGCACTTGGAATAACATCGAAGGAAAAAGCTTTTTGATCGGCTTCGCTGGAGGGAGTTGAAGCATTGTTTATCCAGGCGTTGTTATAACGCTGGTTTAGGCCTCGCACCACAACAAACCTGTCGTCAATAATTGAAACTCCGG
Source organism: Tenuifilum sp. (assembly GCF_037481895.1). Classification (NCBI taxonomy): domain Bacteria; kingdom Pseudomonadati; phylum Bacteroidota; class Bacteroidia; order Bacteroidales; family Tenuifilaceae; genus Tenuifilum; species Tenuifilum sp. The sequence goes on along the minus strand of NZ_JBBFKU010000029.1, from coordinate 27,529 downwards.
GGACACGGCGTATAACCTCCGATGCATCGCGATCCTGAGAACGGGTAATTTGCTGTGCCGATATTCCGCTTGCCACAGTAAGACTTGCCTTTATGGTGCTTAACATGGCAACCTCAGTGTTTGTTTTACGTGCGGCTGTTACAGTAACCCCTTCAATAGCAGTAGTTATTTCTTCAAGCTCAACTTTTACTACTGTACTTTTATTAGGTTCAACTTTAATGTTATTCAAAATTACGGGTTGGTAGGAGATAAAAGAAACCAGAACATTGTAAGTTCCCGGATTAAGATTTGTCAAGGTAAACCTACCATCAAAATCGGTAATTGTACCGGTAGTGGTACCCTCAATTATTACATTGGCACCCACAAGGGTCTCGTTGTGCGACCTGTCGTAAACCACACCTTCAATTGATCCTTTTTGTGCCCAGGCCTCAAAAACAACAAAAAAACCTGAAAGCAAAAGCAATATAATCTTATTATTAGTATTCACCATAGTTTGTTTAGTATTTCCTACTTTTTTTACAGCTACAAAGTAAGCCACATTAAATGGCATAGATTTTAATTCCACGTTACCGTTTTGTTAATCTAACCCTAACCCCTTTTGTATAAAAGTTAACTTTGAGTTAACTTTAAACACATGCTAAGCTTTTTATATTTGTAAAATCAAAAATTTAAAGGAATGAATGTATCACGGTATAGAATCCTGATTGTTGATGATGAACCCGACATTGTAGAGTTCCTTAGCTATAACCTTAAAAAGGAGGGGTTTCAGATTCAAACTGCCTCCAATGGCCGTGAGGCCATCGAAAGGGCTATCGATTTCCGACCACACCTAATACTCCTTGACGTAATGATGCCAGACATGGATGGAATTGAAACCTGTGAACAGTTTCGTAAACAGCCATCAACTTCAAATACTTTAATTGCTTTCCTTACAGCGCGCAGCGAGGACTACAGCCAAATTGCAGGATTCGATGCTGGGGGCGACGATTACATCACCAAGCCAATTAAGCCCAAAGTGTTGATAAGCAGAATAAAGGCTTTACTAAAACGAAGCGGCACCCTCATTGATGATGCTGAAAGCCCTGATACTATACCAGCCGAAGGAATTTATATAGATAAGGAACGCTATTCCGTTTATGTTAATGGGAATGAGCTATCGCTCCCAAAAAAGGAGTTTGAGCTACTTGCTTTGCTTTACAGCAAACCCCAAAAGGTTTTCACCCGCGATGAAATTTACCAGGCCGTTTGGGGCGACGACATTGTGGTTGGCGATAGAACTATTGATGTTCATATCCGCAAGCTACGCGAAAAACTTGGTGACGACTACATTAAAACTGTAAAGGGGGTTGGTTACAAGTTTACTTCGTAAATCAGGTTGATGTTGTATATTATTTGCCCAAAAAATGTAAAATTACCCTAAAACCAAGTGGAGTATTGTTTGTAAAGATATATTTTGAAAAAATATTTTTTTTAATTTGATAGTTCAATTTTTGTAACCATTAATATGCAAATAGCAATTTGGAAACCCGAGTATAGTGTTGGTGTTAAAAGTATTGATGAGGATCACCAAAAACTCTTCGATTTACTCAACCTCCTTTTTGAGTCAATGACAAAGGGAAAAGGAAAAGAAATATTAAATGATATTATTTCAGAGCTGGAAAGGTATGCTGTTTTTCATTTTGGGAGAGAGGAGTCGTATTTTAGGGTAACTAACTACCCGTTTGCTCTTCAGCATATTAAGGAGCATCAGTACTTCAAGCAGAAAGTAGCAGAGCTTAAAAAGGATGTTGCGTCAAACAAAGGTATGGTTGCTCCAGATGTACTTGGTTTCCTGAGCGATTGGTTAAAGAATCACATTGCCAAAAGCGATAAGGCCTACGAAGATCATTTAAAGAAACACGGTGTAGTCTAGTAAATACAATTTATTTCCATTTTAAAACGGTTGACACAGGTTTTATGGTCTTGAATTAATTGTAGTTCAATCCACAAAACCTGTGTCATTTCTATTATAATGATATAATGATATTATTTCTTAGCATTATAAAATGAACAACTACTCGATATTGTTTAGAATAAAGTCCCGTTGAGCTTTCAGGATGTTAATTGTATGTAAAAGCAGGTTCTTAATCTCATTGAGTAGGCCTAAGTAAAGCACGCTATTGCGAGTTCCTGTTTCACCCTGTTTAATACGTTTTACCTGTTTCTTGCGTATTTTGTTAAGATCTTCAAGTATATCCTGCTGCTTTTTGATAGCATCGGGAACGCGGGTGTAATCGTTCTGCTTAATCATTTCCAGAATATCATCGAAAAGATCCGAAAGCTGGTTGCTCAAATCCTTCAGCTCAGCAGCCTGCTCACGGGTTAACCCCTTATGTTGGTTTTCAACATGCTGTAAGCTGGGGCGAGAGACAAACTCCAGGGAGTGGGCAAGTTCACGCAGGTAATCAATTACCTGAACGTAGTAATGACCAGTTTCAATTGAGTCGGCTTCAAGCTGCTTGAGTACATAGTATACGTTATACTTTAACTTTTTGGCTTCCATGTTCAGGGCCTCCACCTCCTCGTTTACCTCCTTAAGCTGCCGGCGGTTCTCAGTTGTTAGCCCATCAATGGTTCTATTGTAAACCTTTATTGACTGTTTTAGGTATTTACGTAATTCATTGGTGCAACGGTTTACAATACTAACTTCATCAACTATTTCCTCGTCAGCCAATTGCTTGGTCTTTTTCTTATGCAACACGTGTGATTTAATTAGTAGACCAATAGCTATAGCCAGTAAAATTATAAGTGCGGGTGCTTTGCCAAAGTAAAGTGCGGTAGCTATTCCAAAAGCAATTGTAAAGGTTACAAAGGCAGTAAAGAACCATCCTGCAATAACTGTAATTACTCCTGTAATACGATAAACTGCGCTTTCGCGACCCCAGGCTTTATCGCTCAGCGATGTTCCCATAGCAACCATAAAGGTTACGTAGGTGGTTGAAAGAGGGAGCTTTAGTGCAGTAGCCGAACTGATTAGTATACTTGCCATTACAAGGTTAACGGAGGCTCTTACTAAATCGAACGATGGGGCATCCTTTGGGTTAGAGTATCGGGGTGCTTTTGTGGTATCGAACTGCTTAGCCACAAATTTCCTGATAAAACGGGGGGTAACTTTATCGACATGCTCTGCAAACCGACGGGCTATTCGCACAATTATTCTTGAAAGCTGTGTACTTCCAAACCGCTCCATACCAGCATCCTGACGGGCTAAGCCCACTTCGGTATCGGTAACTGTTCTTGCTTTGCGCGATGTCCAAAGGGTAATTACCATTATTAAGCCTGAAATGAATAGGTACATAGAGTTAGTGCTTACCTCACCAGCTAATTCAGTCATCCTCAGTGCTTCGGGTGCAATTTCTGGGTTTGCTGCATGTATTTGGTAAGCTTTTAACCCAGCCATCGAAACACCAATAAAGTTCACAAGGTCGTTCCCGGCAAACGATAATGCTAAGGCAAAAGTACCCATAAGTACAATAAACCTTAGTACATTCATTTTGAACAGGCTAATTAGAAGTTGGAATACTACTATCCAAACTAAAAAGCTGTAAAGTATTATGCTAAATGAATGATCTGATATATAGTTTATGGTTTCCTTGGAAATTAAGGTAGTATCTTTTACGCCTTTCATTACTATAAAATAGAAGATGGCTGTCATGGCAATACCACCCCATATTCCACCAACAAATTTCAGGTTTTTCTGGTAGTTAAAGCTGAAAAGTAGTCGTGCAATGAACTGAACAACCATTCCGACTACAAAGGCAACAACCACTGAGCTCAATATCCCCGAAATAATTGCTAGGGCTTTACCACTATTTATGTAATTTCCTAGGTTTGAAATGGTTTCACCCTCGGTATTCATTATCTTGAAAATGGAAACAGCAACTGCCGAACCTAAAAGCTCAAACACAAGGGAAACTGTGGTTGAGGTGGGTAGTCCAAAGGTATTAAAGAAGTCGAGAACAATAACATCGGTAATCATTACGGCAAGGAAAATAACCATCATCTCTGTAAAGTAGAAGTTTTCCGGCCGGAATACGCCCTTTCGGGCAACTTCCATCATACCGCTTGAAAATATTGAACCTACTAATACCCCTGCCGAAGCAACCAACAGAATCCAATGCCTTTTGGCAACTTTTGACCCTATGGCTGAGTTAAGGAAATTAACAGCATCGTTTGCCACACCTACCATCAGGTCCGATGCAGCCAGTAGAAAAAGGATACCTACAATAAATAAATAGTATGTTTCCATTGTATTATAGTTTGACGCGCAAAATTACCCTTTCAAATGCTTGGTTTCTTAAATGTCCTATTACTTTTAGGTTAACCCAATGTTAAGTTAATGTTAAGTGGGTTAAAAATCAAATTGATTTTCTTTTTCTAAACGATACTGGAATCACATCGCCATTGTTCATGGTGATTAATGATGAAGGGAATCGGGAAATCTTTTCAATATGCCGTTGATTTACCAAATGCGATTGATGACAACGTAAAAATCCGCACTCGTTAAGCATTTCGTCAAACTCCTTGAGAGTTCGGTTTACCCGTACTTGGTTGCCATCCACAAGGTAAAAAATGGTAGCATTGTTATCGGATTCGCATCGAACAATTTCTGACGTGTTAACAATATAGGTACCATCGGAGTTCCTGAGGGCAAGTAGCTTATCCTTTTTCCCAATATTCCTGGTGTTTTCAATAAGGGCATTAAGGCGCTCCTGTTGCTTATCGTTCAGGGCTTGGGCTAGGGCAATATCTACAGCTTTAACAAGATCATCGGGGTCTACAGGCTTTAGAAGATAGTCTACAGCGCTAAACTTAAAGGCTTTGACTGCATATTCCTGATAGGCGGAAATTATTATCACCTTAAAAGGTATATTTTCAAACATCTTCAGTAGGTCAAACCCATGTCCATCGGTTAGCTGCATGTCGAGGAATACAATATCGGGGCATTGGGTTTTTATTAAATCGTAGGCGCTTTTTATGCTTTCAGCTTTACCTATTACGGTTATAGATGGGTAATATACATTAAGCATTCGGGTTAGTGATTCCCGCGCATGTATCTCGTCGTCAACTATAACTGCTTTTACCATTACTTTAGGGGTATTACAATTTGGGCTATAGTTCCCGAGGCATTCCCGCTTAAGGTCGATTTATCGGTAATGTTTAGTTTGATTCCCGAATTTCCTAGCTTTTTGAGGTTTTTAATACGTTCCTTGGTTATTTCGGTAGCTAACGACCTGTACTGTTTCCCTTTACTCTCCTGAACTTCGCGCGATTTTTCAATTCCTATACCGTTGTCTTCCACTTCAATAACCAGTTGCTTTGGCTTAGTTAGGGTATAGCGAATCTCTATTTTACCTGCCCAGTTAATGCCCGACAAGCCATGCTCAATGGCATTTTCAATGAGCGGTTGCGCAAGCATAGGTGGGATTAGCGTTGCATCCGGGTCAATTTGTTCTGCAACGGTTATGGTATAGTCGAACCTTCCTTCAAACCTTAGCTTCTGTAAGTCGAGGTAAAGCTTTAGGGTGGCAATTTCTCTCTCTAAGCTACACAGCTCACAACGGGAGTTTTCAAGGATTAGGCGGGTAAGCTTTGCAAAGCTTGCGAGATACTTGCTGGCGGTATGGGGTTCGTTGCGGAAAATATAGCTTTGAATGGCTGTTAAGGAGTTGAATACAAAATGCGGATTCATTTGCGAGAGCAAAACTTGCTGTTCGTATCTTAAAATCCGCTCTTTTAGCCTTTTTCTGCTGGTAATAAGGTAGATTATGGCAATGGCAAACACCACGGAATGAATAACAAGCAGGGTTACTTGTGGAGTGGAAGATATGAACATGATGCACAATTGTTTGATGCAAATATATGTTTTTTGGTTAAACCATTAAGCCGCAATTCAATCGAAAAGAATAAATTTGCACCCAATTGCTTTTCATGAAAAGGGTCATTTCAATAATACTATTGGGGCTGGGTGTGGGGATGATGTTGGTTCATTCGCTTGTTCCGCATCACCACCACAATGGCGAGGTTTGCTTTGCTGAGGCTGCTCAGGTGTGTTGCCAGCATAGCAATGGTAACCATCACGATTCCTCCCATAACCATTCCCACGATCAGTCATGCAACCTTTTAAATGACCTTACCCAGGCCGAAAAGTTTAGGGTTATTGATATTTCGCAGGTAATCTCAAATCTTAACGTTGTTAAGGATTTTTTTGCTAATCTAAACAGATGTATCGATACTGCCGTAAGGCTGGAACTTTCACAAAGAATCTACATTTCTGGTATTTCTAATACCTGGCAGATTCCAATTATTAGCTGCCACACATTAAGGGCTCCCCCTTTCTAAATCGATTTAGCTGATTTGTATTCATGGTTAGTATAGCTAACCATTGTTTAAGTTTTAACTTTTGGATAATAATTAATTCGAATTGGAATGGTTAAAAATTATTTACTAATAGCCCTTGCTACATTTATTTTTACTGCTTGTAATGATACTCAAAGGCAGCAAAGTCAAAACCATGAAGGGCATTCGCATGAACAAGCTGAACATGCCGAAGAGGAAGTTGCGCACTTTACAGCTTATACTGATAGCCTTGAGATATACATAGTTGGCAACCCAATAATCGCCGGCAAGGAGGTTGAGCTTACCGCTCACGTAACAGGGATGAAGAGTTTCAAACCTGTAAAGGTTGATTCATTAATGCTTAACGTAACAGCCGAAGGTAAAACGTATTCCTTTACAGCTTTAAATGCAGGTAACGATGGAATTTACAGGCTCAAAGTACAATTTGATGTAAACGGTAAGGCCGATGCTTCAATTGAAATGGTAATAAATGGCATTAAAGGATTTTACCGGTTGGGGCAGTTTACTATTTACCATTGCGAACACGATTGGGCAGACTCGCCCCAGCATAACCATACATCAAACACTATCAAATTTACAAAGGAGCAGGCTTGGGCTGTTGATTTTGCTACTGAAATAGTTACCCAACAGCCAATTGGGCAGGTTGTAAAAACTACCGGCATGGTTCTGCCGGCACAGGCTGACGAGATGGTTTTGGTGGCAGGTATTTCGGGAGTAGTGAGCTATACCCAAAAATCTGTTTTACCCGGAATGCAGGTTCGTAAGTCGGAGGTTTTGCTTAGCTTAATTTCCAGGGGCATGGCCGACGATAACTTTGCATTACGCTATGCCGAGGCTAAAAGTAGGTATGAGCTTGCCAAGTCCGCTTACGAGCGTCAAAAAGCTTTGGCAGCTGAGCAGGTTATTTCCACTGCTGAATTCCAAAAGGCAAAAAGCGACTACGAGGTAGCACTTGCAGCGTTTAAGGCCTTTGAAAACGGATATTCAGCCGAGGGTCAACAAATTGTAAGCCCTGCAAATGCTGAGGTTCTGAAGGTGTTTGTATCAAATGGCGATTACGTAAACGCAGGTCAGCCTTTAGTAAAGCTGAGTAAACTATCAGTTTCAAGTATACAGTGCTACGTTCAGCCCCGTTTCCTGAATTTACTAAGCTCAATTTCCGATGCAAATATTAAGGTAAGCTCTTCCGGCATGGTCGTAAACCTTAAATCATCAGGAGGCAGGTTAGCTGCAGTAGGCAGAACAATATCATCGGAAAACCATTTAATTCCGGTTGTTCTGGAATTGCCCAATGTTGAGGTATTGCCAGTAGGCGAAGTGGTTGATGTTTACCTGCTTTGCCAACCCAAGGGCAACTCCCTTACTGTTCCGGTTTCAGCCCTCCTGGAGGAGCAGGGTAACCATTTTGTGATGGTGCAGCTCACCCCGGAAACTTTCATTAAACGCGAGGTGAAGCTAGGTGTTACCGATGGTTCAAGGGTTGAGGTTTTATCGGGCTTGCAACCTGGTAATCGGATTGTAACTCGGGGTGCCGTGTATGTAAAGATGGCACAAAGTTCGGGTGCGCTCGATGCTCACTCGGGTCATGTTCACTAAAACAAATTGGCTATGCTCGACAGAATAATCGGTTTCTCACTGAGAAATAAATATCTCATACTTATAAGCACCCTAGTGCTTACGGTTATTGGACTCCGAACTGTATCCAATATGGACATTGACGTTTTTCCTGACCTTACAGCGCCTACCGTTGTTGTAATGACCGATGCTCACGGCATGGCAGCGGAGGAGGTTGAGAGGTTAGTAACATTTCCAATTGAGACCGCTGTGAATGGCGCTACCGATGTTAGGCGGGTTAGGTCAGTATCGGCTCAGGGTTTCTCGTTTGTTTGGGTAGAGTTCGATTGGGGGGTAGATGTTTTAAAGGCACGCCAGGTAGTTAGCGAAAAGCTTATTGCGGTTGCCCAACAAATGCCCTTAGGCGTAAACCAACCTATGCTTGCACCACAGAGCAGTGTGATGGGCGAAATCTTTTTCATTAGCCTGCAGGCCGATAGTACAAGTATGATGGAACTTCGAACTATTGCAGAATGGACGGTTAAGCCGCTCATTCTTGCCACTGGTGGAGTTTCGCAGGTTACCATTATTGGTGGCGATTACAAGCAGTACCAGGTGGTGGCAAATCCCACACGCATGCTTCATTTGGGAGTTAGTATGCATGAGCTGGCCAACGCATGCCGATTTATCAGTATGAATTCCAATGGGGTTAACATAAGGGAGTTTGGCAACGAGTATGTAGTCCGAGGAATAGCGCGCACTTCCGATATTGAGCAGCTTGGTCAAACACTGGTTGCTACCCGTAACGGAATGCCTGTAAAGATTAGCGACATAGCTGAAATCCGTATTGCACCTGCTCCTAAAATGGGTTATGCATCTAGCAATGCCTCGCCGGCAATTATTCTATCAATCTCAAAGCAACCCAATATTAATACGCTTGAGGTAACTCGTAAAATAGAGGCTAATCTGGAAAATCTGAAAAAATCGTTACCCCCCGATGTCAAACTTAACACCAAAATATTCCGTCAATCCGATTTTATTGAGCGCTCAGTGGGTAACGTTCAGCAGGCATTAATTGAGGGTGCAATCTTTGTAACCATAATTCTTCTACTTTTCCTGGGTAGTTTTCGGACAACAATAATATCGCTGCTTGCCATACCCATTTCGTTACTTGCCACCTTTGTGGTGATGAAATTGCTCGGTATCAACATAAATACAATGAGTCTTGGCGGAATGGCAATTGCCATTGGTTCGCTGGTTGACGATGCTATAATTGATGTTGAAAATGTTTACAAGCGATTGAGGCAAAATAGGGAGAAACCTGAGCACGAAAGGCAATCGAGCTTTACGGTTGTTTATGAAGCTTCACGTGAGATTAGGGCTTCAATCCTGAATGCAACTTTGATTATTATTGTAGCCTTTGTTCCCTTGTTTTTCTTGAGCGGCATGGAAGGGCGAATGCTTAAACCACTTGGTATTTCATTCATTGTATCGCTTTTTATGTCGTTACTGGTTGCTATGACTCTTACCCCTGTGCTGGCGCGCATGTTGCTAACGGGCGAGAACTACCTCAAACAAAACGAGAACGAGAAATGGTTGGCTGCTAAGCTCAGGGATGGCTATGAAAAGTCGTTGCAATGGGTTCTTTGTAGAAAAAGATTAGTGTTAGGTAGCACCCTGATACTGCTTGTTTTGTCAGTTATACTCTTATTTGGAATGGGGCGTAGCTTCCTTCCGGAGTTTAATGAGGGCTCGCTAACGCTATCGGTGGTTACACCACCGGGCACCTCGCTCGATGAAACCAATAAGGTGGGAAACTACATCGAAAAAATGCTTCTGGCAGTACCCGAGGTTACATCAACAGCTCGCCGAACAGGTAGAGGCGAGCTCGATGAGCATTCGCAGGCAACCAACAGCTCGGAGATAGACGTGAACTTTCAGCTTAAGGAGCGCAGCAACGATGAGTTCCTCGCCGATGTTCGAGCATCGCTTGCCCGCATTCCGGGCATCGCAGTTACTGTTGGGCAGCCTTTAGGGCACCGTATCGACCATATGCTTACTGGTACGCGGGCAAGCATTGCCATTAAGCTCTTTGGCGACGACCTGACTAAACTTTACACCCTAGCCAACCAGATAAAAACCGAGATAGTGGGTATTAACGGTTTGGTTGATGTAAACGTTGAGCAGCAGGTTGAGGTGCCACAAATCCAGATAAGAGCCAACCGGGCACTACTGGCAGAATACGGCATCAGCCTTGAGGAGTTCAATGAGTTTGTTGATATTGTACTTGGGGGCGAAAAACTTGCCGATATTTACGAGGGGCAGCAACGTTTCGATTTAGTGGTTAAGCTTGATTCAACCTATACATCTACCATTGAAGGGATTAAATCGATTCTTATTGACTCGCCTACGCATGGTAAGGTTCCTCTTTACCAGGTTGCCGATGTGATTTCAACTACCGGCCCCAACACAATTAGTCGTGAGAATGTTCAACGTAAGCTGGTTATATCGGCCAACGTAGCAGGGCGCGACCTGCGAGGTGTTGTTAACGATATTCGTAGCAGGGTTGATGAGAGTATCACTTTCCCTGAAGGATATAGAGTTGAGTATGGTGGACAATTCGAGAGCGAGGCCCGTGCATCGCAGACACTCCTTATAGCTTCTCTCATTTCAATTTTAATAATTTTTATGCTCCTTTTCGTAGAATTTCGTAACTTCAGCTTGGCTGGAATAATACTATTGAACCTTCCCTTGGCGCTTATTGGTGGGGTTTTTGCCATATGGCTTACTTCGGGAGTTTTAAGCATTCCGGCAATTATCGGATTTATCTCGCTTTTTGGTATTGCTACACGAAATGGAATACTGTTAATATCTAACTACATTCGTTTTAGAAAAATGGGATTTGATGTTCAGGAGGTGGTAGTTAAGGGTTCGTCGGACCGGCTTAACGCAATTCTTATGACTGCGCTTACTGCAGCCCTTGCTTTAATTCCACTTGCCTTTAAGGGACACCTTTCCGGAAACGAGATTCAAAGCCCAATGGCTAAGGTTATTCTGGGTGGACTTTTAACATCAACATTTCTGAACATATACATTATACCAATTGTTTACACCATGTTTGATAAAAACGAAATTGTAAGTGATTATGATAACCAGGAATAAAGTTAGCTTAGTTTTTGTTGCGCTTGCTTTTGCTGGCATTACAAATGCCCAAATGGCATTTGATAGGGTTTTGCAGCAGGTTGATTCTAACAACCTTATGCTAAAAGCACTAAGGCAAAAGCTTGAAGCCGAAAGGATTGCTACCCGTATAGGGTTATCGCCGGGTAACCCCCAAGCCGAGGTTATTTACCAGTGGGGTAGTCCTATCGATATTGGAAACAAAACCACAATCAGTATTACTCAGCAGTTCGATTTTCCAACTGCATATATTTACAGGGCTAAGCTTGCCAAAGGCCTGTCAAGTGCTTTAGAGAATGAGTATAGGTCAAAGCGCACTGAGATACTTCAAAAAGCTGGTTTGCTTTATGCCGACCTGGTTTACCACAACGCTCTTTTAGTTGAGCTAAATAGGCAACTGAAAAATGCTTTGGTTATTGCCCAATCGCTTAAGCAAAAGTTTGAGGCTGGTGAAATAGGTGTAATTCCATACACCCAGGCAGAGCTTGTTTACCATGAGTTAAATTCAAGAATCACTCAAGTAAAACTTGAGCAGAAAAGCTTAGCCGATGAGCTTGGAGTTTTGAATGGTTCGGTTTCTATAGCTATTGCTGATTCTGTAATTATTGTTCCGGAATTGCCCGATAGTTTTGATTACTGGTTTGGACTTGCTGAATCGCAAAATCCGGAGCTGGCCTACCTAAAAAGCGAAATTGAAAATAGTCGTTTAAAACTTAAACTTTCAAAGGCAGAGGTTTTGCCTACTTTTAACGCTGGTTATGCCAGCGAAAAGGTTGGAGGTGAACGCTTTCAGGGTATTGTTGCAGGTATTTCCATTCCATTATGGGAAAAATCAAATACAGTGAGGTATGCAAGGGCTAATGAGAGGTATATGCAATTACTTACTGACGATTACCTATTCTCATTTAGGCAAAGCTCACAACGACTTTACAATAAGGTTAAAGCATTGCAAGAACTCACAAATAACCTTAGCCAAAACATCAGTAGTTTCGATATTGCTGGTAAGTTATACCTTGCGCTTCAAAAGGGTGAAATATCAATTGTTGATTACTACACAGAGCTAAATAGCTACAACAGTATCAAGGAACGATTGCTTGAAGTGCAACATGAGTGCCTTAAAACTTACATTGAACTTAATAGGTTTGCCTATTGATGTTTCGTATTTGCATGGATTTTGTGTTATAGTTAAAGAGCGCGCATTATTTGATGCGCGTTTTTTTCATTAACCCGAGGATGATGTAGTAGGAGATAACTATCTATTAGCTTCTCAAATCTACACAAATCACATTTAATACTGAAGCTGGTAGGCCTACTAATGGTTGGTAAGTATTGATGGTATAAGCAAATCTTTTTTTGCAACATTTTCTCAAATCTTGCTCATTAAAAATTATTATGAATTATTCCAATAAGTCTTCACTCCACCGATGTATCTTTGTTAAACGAACTCAAAAAAAGGATTGGAATGAAAGCGATACAATTGTTTGCTCTTACCGCGTTTACTTTTGTTGTTTTATCATCTTGCCAAAAGGGTGGAAACACTAGGGTTGATAGCAATGCAGGCATATCATTTGCCGGAAAGAGCTATGAGGTTTTCACAACAGCAAACGATTCGGTTACCCGACTAGCACTAACTTCAAAAGGAGAATTCGATTCGGCTCGTCAACCTTTTGAAACCGAAGTGGCTGTTTTTGTAAATCCAAGTAAACAGTTTCAGGAGATAATTGGTATTGGTGGAGCCATTACCGATGCTGCTGCCGAAACCTTTGCCCGTTTAACACCTGATAATCAGCAGAAGCTACTCGATGCTTACTTTCACCCGGTAAAGGGGATAGGTTACTCATTTATTCGCACCAGTATTCATAGCTGCGATTTCAGCAGCGGTAGCTATACTTACATTGCCGATGGCGATAGCGCACTGGCTACCTTTAGCATAGCGCACGACATGCAGTACAGGATACCTCTCATTAAAAAAGCGATGAAAATATCGGGCAGTACCACTAAACTCCTTGCAAGTCCTTGGAGCCCACCGGCTTTCATGAAGGACAACAATAATATGCTTTACGGTGGTAAGCTTATGCAGCGTTACTACCAGTCGTGGGCTAATTATTTTGTCCGGTTCGTAAAGGAATACGAGAAAGCCGGAATCCCAGTTTGGGGTGTTACTGTTCAGAATGAGCCTATGGCTCGTCAAACGTGGGAGTCGTGCATATTTACTGCCGAAGAGGAGCGCGATTTCCTGAAGCACTACCTTGGTCCCACCTTTTGGAACAATGGACTAAAGGATAAAAAGATAATTGTTTGGGACCACAACCGCGATTTGATGCCTTACCGTGCCGATGTTATATTTTCTGACCCTGAAGCATCGAAATATGCTTGGGGTATTGGCTATCACTGGTATGAGGATTGGTGGGGCGGGAAAAAGATGTACGATAACGTAAGGAATGTTCACGAAAGTTACCCCGAAAAACATATCATTTTCACTGAGGGAACGGTTGAACGATTTGTGCCTGACCATTACAATTACTGGCCAAATGCCGAAAAGTATGCTACATCAATGATTTACGACTTTAATAGTGGCACATCAGGATGGATTGATTGGAATATCCTGCTCGATGAGCAGGGTGGACCTAACCATGCTGGAAATTTTTGCTTTGCTCCCATGCATGGCGACACACGAACAGGTGAGCTTTTTATTACCCCTGCATACTACTACCTTGGCCATTTTTCCAAGTTTATTAGGCCTGGAGCACGGCGAATAAGCACCTCCCCATCGCGCAGCAATTTACTTGCCGCATCGTTCAATAACACCGACGGAAGTATTGTAACGGTTGTACTAAACACCACCGATTTACCAATAAACTATTATCTGATTTGCAATAATGCTATGGCTCAATTGCAAATACCAGCACACGCAATTCAAAGTATCAGGTATTAAATTAAGGAAGAGTAATGCGTTGAGTATTGAATTAATTTTACGATGGTTTAATGGTTATTAAAAGCACTCGCTAGGTACTGGTGGTTTTTACTATTTTTTTGGTAAAGCGATTATAAAATTACAATCCAATTTATAACCGTACGGTTCAATACAATTGAAAAATTCTATCTTTGCTTATCCAAACCTTAAACCATGAGCGAGTCGCTGCTCGATGCACTTATAAAGCTTTTTGCCATACTCGTGAACATTGAGAGTAAATCCGACAGTGGCTTTGCTCTCGATGTCTTGGAAGATTATCTGCATCACGACTTTAGCGATGAGCAGGCTAAAGTATTTATCGATAGATTTACCAACTTTGGGGTAAGCTACCGTAAGGAGTTAGAGGATGTAAGCCTTGACCGCTACACCGAGTCGCCCATGGTTCATGCCATAATTGATTCTATCAACCATGAGTTTGAGCAGCATCAAAAGGTTTGGCTGGTTTTACAGTTGCTGGAATTCCTGGCCGATAGCAGGCTTACCACACCCGATAGACTTGAGTTTGCCCGTAGGGTAGCCAACCAGTTCAATATTAGTGATTTTGAGTTTTCCAACGGCCGCGATTTTATACTAAGCGAGTCGCCCGGCCAAATACCATGGAACCAACAGGTTCTTCTCATAAGTCCTGAACGCGATAACCCTATACCGGAAATTAAACATTTGGTAAATGAGCGACTTCAGGGGCAACTTTACGTACTTAGGATTGCCAGCACCAACACCTTGCTGGTAAAGTATTTTGGGGAGCTGGAACTTTTCATGAATAGCCGAATGCTTAAGCCGGGGAGAACATACCTTTTCGGTCCCGGTGCGGTAATTCGTGGACCACGTATGTCGCCTGTTTACTACAGCAAGGTTGTATCGGTTTTTATTCAAACCCCTGGTAAGCCTTTCGTTTCCATTGTAGCTAAGGATATTGAGTATAAGCACAAGGGGAGTCGGAATGGAGTTTACCCCTTTTCATTCTCAGCCTACTCCGGTCAGCTGGTCGGAATTATGGGCGGAAGTGGCGTGGGTAAGTCAACCCTTATTAACCTGCTCAATGGTAATTTAAAGCCCGTTTCAGGTAAGGTTTATATCAACGGGTACGATGTTCATAATAGCAAGAACGAACTTGAAGGGGTAATTGGTTATGTTCCCCAGGACGATTTACTGGTTGAAGAGCTTACGGTCTTTCAAAATCTTTACTACAACGCCCTTTTCTGTTTCAGCCATCTAAGTAAAAATGAAGTTGTAGAGCTGGTAGATAAAACCCTCGTAGATTTCGACCTGGTTGAGGCACGCGACCTTAAGGTTGGCAACCCGCTCAATAAGTACATAAGCGGAGGGCAGCGCAAGCGCCTTAACATTGCCATGGAGCTAATGCGTGAGCCATCGGTTCTATTTGTCGATGAGCCTACCTCCGGGCTCTCATCGCTCGATGCCGAGCGTATAATGCTAATTTTACGAAAGCAAACATTTAAGGGGAAACTTGTAATTACCAATATCCATCAGCCTTCATCCGATGTCTTTAAGATATTCGATAAGATAATTGTACTTGACCAGGGGGGGAGGCCAATATTCCAGGGTAATCCAATGGATGCCGTGGTTTATTTCAAGCGTATGGCCAATTTTCTAAAACCCGAGGAGAGTGAGTGTATTACCTGTGGAAATGTTAATACCGACATTATTCTTAGGATTGTTGAAGCCCGGGTTGTTAACGAGTATGGCCGCTTAACCCGAAAGCGAAAACGTTCAGCTAAGGAATGGTATGAGCTTTACCTACAAAATATCCAAAGTAAGATTATTGTTGCTGAACCAGCATGCTCTTCACCAATTCCGCCCAATAACTTTAAAATCCCATCGAAACTACAGCAGATGTGGATTTACTTTAGGAGAAATTTACGAAGTAAGCTTGCTAACTCCCAGTTCATGAACATTAGCATTCTGGCTTCGCCAGTATTAGCGATTGTTATCAGTTTCTTCTCCAAGTATATTCATGGAACCCTCAGTAACCCAAATGCTTACATTTTTAGCGAAAACGATAATATTCCCGCGTTCATTTTCATGAGCGTGGTGGCCATGATTTTTTTAGGTCTGACTATTAGTGCTGAGGAGATAATTAACGACCGAAAAGTTCTTTTCCGTGAAAAGTTTCTTAACCTCAGCTATTTCAGCTATATCAACTCAAAACTTGTAGTACTTTCATTTTTTTCAGCATTTCAATCGTTACTATTTGTTCTAATATCAACCTATGTGCTTGAGATTCATGGAATGTTCTGGTCCTACTGGGCCATTCTGTTCTCCACATCATTTTGTGCAAGCATGATAGGACTGAACCTTTCAGCCGCATTAAACTCGGTTGTAGCAATTTACGTAATGATTCCCTTAATCATTGTTCCGCAGCTGATGTTCAGCGGTGTGGTAATCAGCTATAACAAGTTACACAAGAGCCTTTCCGATTCGGAGTATGTTCCAATTATAGGAGATTTAACGCTGAGTCGTTGGCCTTACGAGGCTATTTGTGTACAGCAGTTTAGTAACAATGAGTATAATAAACATTTCTTTTTTATCAATAAAGATATCAGCAATAACAACTACAATGCCACGTTGCTGATTCCTAAGCTAGTGTTATTGCTTCAAGAAGCGCAAACCGATTTGGCTGTTGGCAAGCAAACGCCTCGAACCAGGCAGAGGTTAAGCATTGTGCAGATGGAACTCGAAAGGTTAAAGCACAATTTCCCGATTATTAATTTTACTTACCCTGACACAGGACTCCTGGGCATTAGTAGAGTTACGCCTAGCTATATCGACATAACACTTGCTAAGCTCGATACCCTAAAATCTCACTTCAACTCAAAGTATAGGGCTGGGGTTGAACGGCGCGATGCGCTGGTAAAATCGCTTGAAAAGGAATTGGTTGGTAAAATCACGCTTTTTGAGTTAGGCCGAATGCATCACAATAATGCTTTGGAGGCTTTGGTAACTAATAGAAACGATTTTACCAAGATTGTTGAAGTAGATAACAAGCTTGTTCGCCGCTACGAACCCATATACGCATACCCAACTGCCCGAAATGGAAGAGCACATTTTTATTCCTACTATAAAATTCTAGGCACTTTGCTAATCCCTACATTCTGGTTTAATCTGGTGGTTATCTGGCTAATGTCAGTAATATTCTACCTAACATTACTAAGCGATATGTTCCGCGTGGTTAACCGTTTTGTTGAGCGCTTCCGTTTCCGCAAGCTTACGGCTCGTATTGCAAGGTATTTGCCAACCTAACATTGTTTTTCGCAATGCTGGTATTTAATTGAGACTTGAGCTGTTTCTTGAAGTGGTTTATAATATTTAGGAGCAAATATTATCTGTAAATCTTCATTTTTTGTCCCTCAAAATCCTCTTCTTTCATGGTGTACGAAGCCCGAATAATTGCGTAAGCGCTAAAATATCCCATGGCTCCATTATTTAGGTTAGTAATCGGATTGGCTGGAGGAGGGCTAAATAATGGGAATTGTGGACTTGAGGCCTTCAAGGCTTCGTTTAGGTACTGGTAGTAATCCTGGGTTATGGCGCAAAGCTCTAGGGTTACTTTATCGCCTATCTTGAGAGTATCTTTCTCAGAAATAAAGTAGAAGGCAGCACCCTCTGTATTATTGCCGTTAAAGAACTTATCATCAACTAGTATCAAATTACTGAGGCTGTCGCTGTATAGTATGTCGTTTATTTTTACCCGGAACATGTAATAGTTTCTCATGTTTTGGGGCTCTTTAGCATAACCATTAACTACCCATCCATCCCAGTTCCTGTTGTAGCTTACATTTATTGAATCCAGGTAATTGGTTTGATATCCCTCGAGCAGTGTTGGCATTTGTGTTTGAGCCTGAAACGAAGTAACACCCCCAATATTCACATCTTCAATATGAAGCGTGTATGTTGTCCCCGATTTGCCAAAAACATCCGGGGTTGTGTAGTAGTAGCCGGGGTTATTGGCATCCTCGGTAAGGTCGTAGCGGGTATTGCCTTCCATGATGTAAACCGTGGCATTGGAAACGGGTGGAGGGGGAGTTGGACTATAGAACGGTACCGATTTAATTAGCCTTACGGTGTGGCTCATGGTATCGGTGGTTATATTGCCGTAAACTATAAGCCTGGAATCCGATGAATCTAGTTCAATGTCTATCCGTTCCGTGCATGCAGCTAGTGCTAAGGTCAAAATCCCTATAATGGTCGATATTTTTCTCATAGCTAAAACTTGAAGTTGTAGGTTACTGAGGGTATAATTGGGAATAGGTATGTTTTTTCGGCATAGGTTATGTTCGGATTCTTTTCGTCCTGAACAAAATTTATGGTCCATGCATTATGTCTGTTGTAAAGGTTGTAAACAGAGATATTCCATTCGCTTTTCCATCGCCGGTTAAGACTTTTCTTAGTTTTAATGTTTACGGCAAAGTCGAGCCTGTGGTAGTCCGGGTAGCGTTTGGCATTCCTTTCAGAGTATATGGGTATGGTAATATTATCAATTTCGTATCGTCCGGTTGGCTGGGTGTAGGTTTGACCCGTGGAGTAAATCCAGTTGGCTGAAAGGGTAATTTGCTTATTAAGTCGATAGCTAAGCACAACGGTTGCATTATGGGGCTTATCGTAGGTTGCGCTATAAACCCTTCCCATATTAACTCCCTGTGTTTTGCGAAAGGTTCTGCCGTAAGTATAGCTAACCCATCCTTCCCACTTCCCTAGGTCGATACGTGTGAATAGTTCTAATCCGTAAGAGTATGCTTTGCCCTGCCTGATGTCAGCTTCAAGTTCATCGTTGAGCAGAACATCGGCAAAATCCTTAAAGTCCACAAAATTTTTTACGTTTTTATAATAAACCTCCGCCGATGCCTCTATTTGGTTGTTCAAAAAGTTCCTAAAGTAGCCAAGGGTCCACTGGTCAGCTTGCTGGGGCTTAATATTGGGCGATGCCGGAAACCAAACATCAAGCGGATTTCCACCTTGTGAGTTTGATGCCAGCTGAACATACTGCGTGGTATGCGAGTAGCTGGCTTTTATTGAGCTGCTATCGCTAAGCCTGTAAACTAAGCCCACTCGGGGCTCAGGACTAATATATGTATTATAAATCTCACCCTTTGGATGGGATATTCTGTCGGTAACCTTGTAGTCGGGTGAAAGGACAAGGCTTTGGCCTTTCCCTATGTTCTGAAAGGCTGATATGCGTAAACCTGCTTTAAATGAAATTCTTCCTAGATCAAACTCATTCGATAAGTATATACCATGCTCCAACGTATGCTGTTTGGGGATTTCCCAACGCTGAATAAACGATTGGGAGTTGGTCCCTTTTATCAAACCAGGCATAAATGTTAGGTATGCGCTTGATACGCCAAACCTAAGCTGATATTTTGGACCAATTGCGTAGTTAAAATCAATTTTTGCGCTAACCTCATCCATGTTCGATTCCCACCTAATGGCGTTCGCATCGTTGGTATTAGATTCCAAAAAGTATGTGTAATTACTTGATATCAAAGTAGTATTCATGAAAAGGTTATGCTTGAAAATATGGTTCCACCTTGCCGTAAGCGTTTGGTTACCAAAGCCAAAGCCGTTGATATCGCGGCCAAACATGTCGCGTCCAAAGTACCCGGAAACAAAAATTCGGTTATTGGGATTAAGAGTCAAGTTCAGTTTTGCGTTCAGGTCGTAAAAGTAGAGTGTGCTTTGTTTCAAATCGTCATTATTAAATAGTGGAAAAAATACATCAACATAGGTTCTGCGTCCCGATACCATGAACGAACTCCTATCCTTTAGTATTGGACCTTCAACCGTTAACCGGCTCGAAATGCTTCCTATTCCTCCGGTTACGTTAAAATCCTTGCTGTTGCCTTCCTTCATCTTAATATCGAGCACTGACGATAATCTGCCTCCAAACGAGGCTGGCATATCGCCCTTATAGAGCTTTATATCCTTAATTGCGTCGTTATTGAAAACGGAGAAAAATCCCATTAAATGCGAAGCATTGTAAACGGTTGCCTCATCGAGTATTATCAGGTTCTGATCCGAAGCACCGCCCCGAACGCTAAATCCTGATCCCCCTTCGGCAGTACTTTGGACCCCCGGCAGTAATTGAATAGCTTTAATTACATCAACCTCACCCATTAAGGCAGGTATTTGTTTTACACTTTTCATGTCAAGCTTTACAAGGCTCATTTCGGCTCGTTGAACATTGCTATTCCCTTTCTCCCGGCTAACAACCACCTCCTGGATTTCCTGTGCGTTGGGCGATATCTCAATATCAATCCTACTATCCTTAATGACTTGTAAAGTTATTTCTTGGGTTTTATATCCCAGGTATCCAAATGAGATTGTATGCTCACCTTTTGGAACTGTAATTGTAAAGAACCCGTAACTATTTGTTGCAGTGCCTATATTGATTCCCTTTACTATTACTGTTGCTCCAATGAGAACCTCGCCCGTTTGGGAATCCTTAACGTAACCGCTTACGTTATACTTTACCTGTCCCTTTATGCCTTGGAAGCAAAGGAATGTAATAAAAAGTATGCCAATAATCTTTTTAATCATGGAATAAAAAAAGCTAGGTTTAGCACCTAGCTTTAACAAATACAATGCCATATTAGTTCGATTTTGTAAGAACCCAATTTTCTAGATCCTCGGTTGGGTTAATACCCATTCTAAGTACAGGGGTTTGCTCCTTACTGTTCAGTAGCACTGACTGTAGGGGTATTATCTCATCGAGGTAGCTGCTAAGTTCCTTAAAGGTAATGTTGCCCTTAGTCTCTTTTAGTTTTTTGAGTAGATAATAGGTAAAGAAACCATGGTGCTTATCCTTGAATGGCAGAGCGCTTTGTTCACCCGATACGGCTGATAGTGTAGCAATATTGCCCTGAAGCACGCTTTCAGTGGGGCGAACTTTAACCCCGCGGGCTGCAACTAACTCCTTATTGCGGGCTCCGCCCGAGAAGCATGCATCCAGAAATACGATCACCCTTTTTGTGGGGTATTCTGTTAGCTTGGCATATAAGTCGGCTAGTTTAATTCCATCGCGGGCATTTTGTCCGCTGATGTCAACCGGTATAAGGTATGGTTCGCGGGTAACCTCATCGGGTAAGCCATGCCCTGCATAGTAAACAAATACCTCGGCTTTGCCCTTGGCATTTTTTATTATCAGATTTGTTTTTGCAATGGCCTGATTCATTTGCCCAGCAGTGGCATCGAGCAGAAAGATTATGTTGCTTTCGGGAATCCCTAATACCTTTATGGCGTATTCCTTAAATGCGCTGGCATCGTTTCGGGCAAAATCAACATTAACCTCTCTATTCAGATCAACCTGCTTGCTACTGTAGTCCTCGTTTCCAATTATCAGCGCAAAGCGCAAGGGATACTCCAGGTTATTGTTTGGGATATCAACATCAACATCCGATAATTTTTCAAACATATAACCCTTGGCTTCAGGGGAAGTTACGTAAACCTGTTTAACAACTGTGTCCCTGATTACCACATAACCGGCGGACTCCTTTTGCAGGGTTGCCAAAACATCGTTATTGTAGTAGTATGCACCACCTGAGATAAAATCGACGCCAAAAGCAGGTAGGGCTGCTACGTTTAGAAACAGGTTTAGCCATATTTTACTGCTAACCTCTGCGTTATCGGTATAGGTGTAAGGGACAAAGCCATCCTTACGGAACTCATAGATATACTGGTTGCGCCCGTTTGCTGGTCCTTTCTTTACCTTGCGCTTAACCCAAACCGTACATGGTGTAGTTTTATTGGTGCTTTTACCATTAATGTAAACTTCAGCTCCAATTGGATTTGATGTTAAACTTACCTTTTGCTTTGTTGTGTTAAGTATGGTTGCACAGGCACCCATGGTTAGCATTGCCAGTACAGCTGCAATTCTCAATAAATTGCGTTTCATAGGTTGGTCAGTTTGGTTTGGTAATATTTTACTACAAATTTTATGCAATTACATGGCCAATTTAACTTTAAACACCACTTTTTTTATAAAACCTTCTCCTATCAACGGTGCATGGCAATCGGATGGGAAGAATATTGCGAATTGATTAGGTTTTAGAGTGATAAAACATGTTGGATGGTCGGAGTAAAAGGTTATGTCGTTATCGCTATTATAGGGCTCCTTAATAGCACTACAGGTTTGCCTGTCGCGCCATCCCATTGTTTCTTCGCCCTGCAGGCATATTTGAATATCTATATACTTATCGTGCGATTCTAATGGGGCTTCTCCTGCACTGCGTGCTTTATTAAACGAGGGGATGGCTATGAGGTTTTCCCCGTCGATGTAAATTTTTTCTCCTGGTTTGCTGAAATCTAAAGTAATTAGCGCCTGTTCAACCCGCTCAAAAAGGGGATGAAGGTTTAGGTAGGTACCAAATTCCGATAATGGTGCTACAATCATTATGCATATTTTTTGTAAAATTAGTTTATTTTGACAGTTTGACAATGCAGGGTATAACAGTTTTTACTTGCTATCTTTGTACAAAATTTACCTATGAAGTTGGTTGCCGATAGTCACATCCCCTACCTTAAAGGTGTTTTTGAACCCTTTTTTGATGTTGAGTATTTACCCGGGCATCTTATAAACCGAGAGGTAGTAAAAGATGCCGATGTGCTAATTATTCGAACACGCACTATCTGTAACCAAGATTTACTGCAAGGTTCAAGGGTTAAGTTCATTGCTTCGGCAACCATTGGCTATGATCATATCGATACTCAGTACTGCGATTCAAATGGTATTAGGTGGGTAACCGCTCCCGGTTGCAATGCTGCTGCTGTCCAGCAGTGGGTGGGTGCTGCACTTGTGAAATGGATCAGTTCAAATCACCTTAATCCCAAAACCCTAACCATTGGTATAGTAGGCATTGGAAATGTGGGCAGTAAGGTGGTTGCTCTTGGCAATGCCTTAGGCATGAATGTGGTTTGCTGCGATCCGCCTAGGGCTGAGAGGGAGAATATAACATCTTATGTTGATCTACATGAATTACTAAAGGTGTCCGATATCATCACCTTTCATGTTCCTATAACGCGAGCCGGTAATTACCCTACCTACCATATGTTAAGCAGTAAGAATTTGGCTTTGTGCAAGCCAACAGCATACTTTTTAAATTCATCGCGGGGTGGGGTAGTTGACGAGGTGGCGCTGCATAGCTATTTGGAGCAAAACTCTAATGTAGCTGTTGCTTTAGATGTGTGGGAGAATGAACCTGATTTGAATTTGGAACTTGCTAAGCGATGCCTTGTGGCAACACCGCATATTGCTGGTTACTCGCTGGAGGGAAAGGTTATGGCAACTAAAATGGTAGTTGATGCTGTTAGCCGTTACTTTAACCTTGGCCTAACCCCTTGGTGGCCTACGCCAAATCCACTTACTGAAAAGCAAGTTATCGGCTCAGCTGAAAATATTTTAGATTTAATAGACAAAACGTATCGTATCGAAAGCGATGATATTAGAATTATAGCTAAAGATTTTGAGGATTACAGGAATACATATAACTACCGGCGCGATTTTACCGGTTTCAAAGTATTAAAGATTGAAGAAGATGCTGAAAAGGTTGGTATGCTTGGGTTTGAGTTGGGTTAACCAATCGGCTTAGTAAGGAATTACCCACAGAACACGCTCTTCGTTAATGCATTGATCAATGAGCCTCATGATGTGCCGGTTAACCTGAATAAGCCTTCTAATATATCCTTTCCAGTGCCTTTCGTATTCAGGATCAATTTGTTTTAAAACCTCCAGCAAATCTTTACCTAAAAAAACTTGGCTTAAGTACTGCTGAAATTGCGATACATTCTTAATAACCAAAAGTTGTTCAAGGTTTACAAGAAGTTCATTACGGAGAGGAATGAAACGTCGGGCGTTATACATGGTTGGCGAGATGTAGTCGAATAAATGATGGCTTCGCTCAAAGCATCCTGCAAAGATATTGAACACGTTTGTTTGAAGGTAATACGACTCATCATCGCAACGGATATAGTTTTCAGCGTCGCCTGTAATATTAAACTCCACGAAATCAATGATTTCGTCCTTTTTCAAAAGGCTAATACGCATTTTACTACTAGTGGGTAAGGGCATAAATCATATTTTTCAATTCAAATATACTAACTTTATTCATTTACTCTTAAATTTTTTTTTAACAATTGTTTATTCTGACGTAAACATTCTATTTTAGCAGTATATTAAAAATGTTAAAAGGTGACTGGGACTTTAGTTAACGTAATAGCTGTATTGGCTGGGGGCTCAATAGGTTTGCTTATTGGATCCCGTATGCCCGAAAAGTACAGTAAAGTTTTTTTTCAAGTGGTTGGGCTCTTTACGCTGGTACTGGGCTTATCAATGGCAATTAAAACCAATGAACCCTTACTGGTTGTATTCAGCTTAATTCTGGGTGTGCTATCGGGGACTTTACTCGATTTGCAAAGCAGGCTCGATAACCTATCGAACCGGTTAAAAAATCGATTTAAAATATCAGGAAATCGCTTTTCGGAAGGACTGGTTGTGGCTTTCCTGCTTTACTGCATGGGTTCGTTAACTGTTCTGGGTGCCATTGAGGAGGGTATGGGGGGAACACCCAAACTTTTTTACCTTAAAAGCCTTATGGATGGGTTCTCATCCATTGTGCTAGCATCAACCCTTGGGGTAGGGGTTCTGTTTTCCGCCTTGCCCTTGCTGCTATATCAGGGTTCATTGACATTGATTGCCTCTTTTGCGGCTAGCAGCCTAAGTGGAAGCATGGTAAATGAACTATCGGCTGTAGGCGGTATTCTTTTAGTGGCTTTAGGGTTTAATATACTAGAGATAAAACGTTTCCACGTAATCAATATGCTTCCTGCTTTAATATTCATCGTTATTCTAACTTCACTTTTCGCAAACCATGCATAGCATTTCCCATATCGATAATCTTTCCAAGCTCTTTTCCGAGGTATATGGGCATTCGGCCCTTAACATTGTTCAGCTGCCCGGTTCTGGTTCTGCACGCATCTACTTTAGGATTGAATCACAGCAACTGTCGTGCATTGGAACATTTAACGATGATGTAAAGGAAAACGAAACCTTTTACTACCTCACGGAACATCTACACCATCGCAATATTTCGGTTCCAAGGGTATTGGGTATTTCAAGCTGTAGAAGGTACTACTTACAATCCGATTTGGGTTCATTGTCGTTGTACGATAAAATAACTGATGTTAACAGCGATACTCTTGAAATTCAGAATTTGATTGGGCAAGCAATAAACAACCTTGCCCGGTTCAATATTTTGGGTTTTGATGGTATTGATGAATCAAAGCTATACCCAATTTCGCATTTCGATATCAAATCGGTGATGTGGGATTTGTACTATTTCAAGTACTGCTTCCTTAAGCCTTCAGGGGTTACTTTTAGTGAGGCTGAGTTGGAAAATGTCTTTGGCTATTTAGCAGAAAAGGTGCTCAATGGCGATAATCAATTCCTGCAATTCCGCGATTTTCAATCCCGTAATATTATGATTCTGGCCAACCAACCATACTTCATTGATTATCAGAGCGCCAGAATTGGCTCAGGCCTTTACGATATAGCTTCTTTTCTATACCAGGCAAAGGCTAATTTCAGCGATTCTACTCGGCAGCAGTTTCTAGTGCATTACCTCGATGAGCTGTCCAAATACCGTTCTATTAACAGGAGTGAAATGGTGGCCCAATTTCCTTATATGGCTATCTTTAGAATTTTGCAAACACTTGGGGCTTATGGTTTCAGAGGTCTATTTGAGCGTAAAACCCATTTCATTCAAAGCGTTCCTCTTGCGTTGCATAACCTCAGCAATTTGCTTGCTAATGTTGACGATAGCTGTTTAAGGTATCTCAGTCAGCTTAACAAAGAGCTATTAGGTAGATATCAAGTTGAGCAAAGTGAAGATTTTAACGGACTTACCGTTCAGGTATTTAGTTTTTCTATTAAGAGTGGCTATCCACCACTAAATCCTGAGCATGGAGGAGGTTTTGTATTTGATTGCCGATATTTACCCAATCCTGGCCAACTCGATTTGTACAAGAATCTTACCGGACTCGATAAGCCTGTAATAGACTATCTACTTTCTTTGGGTGAAGTAAATGTTTTTTGCGATAACGCTTTTTCATTAGTTAAGTCGGCAATAGATAAGTATTTGTCCCGAAACTTTAAACATTTATCGGTTGGTTTTGGTTGTACTGGTGGCCAACATCGATCAGTATTTTGTGCAGAGAACCTTGTTAAGCAACTAAAAAGTACTTATGGCGATAGTGGATTAAGAATTTTAGTTAAGCATATCGAACTTGAAAAGCGTTAGCAGAATGCCAAAAAAGAAATGTGCGAAAGGTAAAGCAGGGGTTAAGGTTGAGGGTAAGGACTACACTTGCTTAAAGTGTGGTGCTAGCTCAAATAGCAAGGATAAACTTTGTAAACCTATTAAAAAGTAAGCTTATATGAGAGCAATGATTCTGGCCGCTGGCCTAGGCACCCGATTACTTCCCTTGACAGCCGATAAACCCAAAGCCCTTATTGAGGTTAACGGAAAAACCCTGCTTGAAATATGCATTAACAACCTTATTGGTTTCGGTTTTAATCACATAGTGGTTAATGTTCATCACCACGCACAGCAGATTATTGATTTTTTACGTAATAGCAGTTTTAATGCTCAAATCGATATTTCCGATGAAACTGAAAGATTACTCGACACCGGTGGTGCTCTTGTTCATGCCCGTAATTTTCTCGATCAGGGCGAGCCTTTTCTGGTTCACAATGTCGATATAATCTCAAACATCGATTTACATTACCTATATCAGTATCATCTTAACTCATCTGCGCTTGCCTCGCTAGCTGTAAGTAAAAGAGAGGCTTCCA
Organism: Tenuifilum sp.; assembly: GCF_037481895.1. NCBI lineage: Bacteria > Pseudomonadati > Bacteroidota > Bacteroidia > Bacteroidales > Tenuifilaceae > Tenuifilum > Tenuifilum sp. The sequence goes on along the minus strand of NZ_JBBFKU010000029.1, from coordinate 560 downwards.
GGGTATTCCTTTTCAATGAGCAAATGGTACTATCTGGTTGGAGGAACATGGTTACTGGTAAGGTTATTATTACTAATCCTTCCAAAGCCCTTACTGCATATGCATTTTCTGGCATTCATGTTATTTCACCCGAAATATTCAAGCAACTGCCAGCAAAGGGTGAGTTCTCAATTGTTGATGCTTATCTTAAACTATCAAAGGAATTTTTGATTCAGGGTGCCGATTTATCCCATTCCGATGTAATTGACGTGGGTAAGCCTGATACTCTGGAACTTGCATCGCAATTTGTAACAAGAAAGGTTTAACCTGCAGTACTCCCTGCGTCTTTTCAAATGAAATTTTTAAAAATTTTTCTTACTGTCTAACAGAACGTTGCCTGAATTTTTGTCGTTTTTCTTAAAAAAATTTTGAAAATTGATTTGCGTAATTAAAAACGCTTTTCTACTTTTGCACCCGCTTTCGGAGGGGAGCGCGCGCGGGGGCGGAGCAGATGGGGGGAGAAAAAAAAATTTTGGGGTAACCCCTTGCGCGGGACGGAAAAAGTTACTACCTTTGCAGCC